>NZ_LGQY01000019.1:0-118145 GCF_003116065.1 Azospirillum sp. TSO5
CGCCAGCGTCAAACTGCTCTCAAGACGGGTGGCCCGGACATAGCCACAGCCATGCCGATTCCGAGTCCGACTCTAAGACCTCGCAGGATGGCGATATCAAGGATGCCAAGCGGTTATGGGCCGAGTACAAGCGCCGGAAAGCTGGTGCCGCGCGGAAAGCGGCCGAAGAGGCGCGCAGGCAAGCGAAGAAGAGGTGACGGATGGCGCTGACCCGCGACTTCAAGGATACAATCAAGGCGCGTGCCGAACGTGATCCGGAATTCCGTAAAGCGCTCGTTGAGGAGGCTTGCGACTGTCTGCTCAACAACGATTTCGAAACAGCCAAGTCGCTCATCCGGGATTACATCAATGCGACCATTGGTTTCGATACCCTGGCGCAGGCTGTCGGGACGCCGGAGAAGAGCCTGATGCGCATGTTTGGCCCCCGGGGCAATCCTCAGACCAAAAGCCTGCTGCCGGTCATCGCCTACATACGGGAACGGGAACGCATAAGCGCCTGACCGCGTCCCGCTCCCCGGTAACGCTCCACCCTCACACCGGCTCGGCGGCGGCCAGTGGCAGGAAGGCTTGGTAGCTGTCGCGCTGTTCGGTGAGGCTCAGCAGCAGGTCGTTCAGGCTGTCGCGGGCGAAGGTGTCGGTGGTCGACGCCATCCGGCGGCGGACGACGGCGATGAATTCCTCCAGCACGTCCAGATGCAGGGTGGCGGAGGCGAGTACGTCCTTGGCGATCGGGGCGGCGATGGGGGCGGTCATGATGGGGGTCTTTCGCGGAGGAGGGGGCGGCGCAGAGGGAGCGGACTGGAGCGGTAGGATCAGGCGGCGAGCGCGTTGGCGGGCTGAACGGCCGCGAGCACGGTGCGGTAGGTCTCGCGCTGCTCGGCCAAGCCGGAGAGCAGGTCGGTCAGGCTGTCGCGGGTGAATTCGCTGGTGGCGCCGTTCAGCTTCGACTGGGTGATGGCGATGAATTCGTCGACCACATCCAGGTGCAGGGAAGCAGAGGCGAAGACGTTGGCGGCGCAATCGGTCTTGGACATGGTGGCGATCCCTGTATTCGTGGTGGAGGCTTCTGCCCGTTCTGATGAGCTTATTGAGCCATCCGGCCAGTTAACGAGGTGTTAAGATCACCAATTGGTCCTAGGTCGATTGGTGATTACCACTTCCAAGAAAAACGCCGCTATGCGATTTTGCGGTAGTGTTACTTCTTTCGGTCGCGCATGAAAAAACGCGGCCGGTTGCCCGGCCGCGTTCTCCACCGTTCCATGATCGGTCCGATCAGGCTCCCGTCAGACCGCTCCCGTCAGACCGCTCCCGTCAGACCGCTCCCATCAGACAGCCTGGGGCAGCCCGTGGATGTAGCCGACGCCGCCGCTGCGGCGGTTGCGGTAGGCGTCGTCGATCAGCCCGGCGAGGCTGTCCTTCACCTTGTCGTGCAGCCCCTTCTCCCAGTCGCCGGGATGCTGGAAGTTGCTCATGACGTAGGAGAAGCCGTTGACGTCGTCGACCGCCTGCAGGCCGGTCGATTCCGCACCGGCCGGGCAGGACAGGATGCGGGCCAGCGTCTTGGTCTCGACGTTGTAGGCCCACAGGAAGTTGTTGACGTGGTTGCCGCTGTCCTCGCCGATGAACAGCGTGCGCAGCTTCTCGGAGAATTTCAGGTTGTCGGGGTTGGCGATCAGGTCGGCGTCAGCGGTGTTGCCCAGCGCGTCCGGCGTGGTCAGGTCGCGGCCGACCAGGGCCGGGACGGCGCTGAAATGCACCGGCACCCAGTCGCTGGCGATGGCGGATCCCGCCATGTCGGTCTGGCCGCCCTTCATCGGCAGCTGATAGACGGCGCCGGCGTTGATCTTGTCGACCTTGATGCCGCTCTTGCCGTCGCTCATCGTCTTGTAGATGTAGGACACGGCCATGTAGGCTGTCTTGTCCTTGGCGTTGACGGTGACGCCTTCCAGCTTGGTCAGGGCCAGCGTGGCGCCGACGGTGGGGGCGTAGCGGTGGGTTTCCAGGAAGGCGGCGGCCTTCTCCATGCCCGGCTTGAACTTGACCCACTGGGTCTTGCCGCTGAAGGGGATGGCGGTGAAGGACGGGTCCTTCGGATCCTCCTTCTTCACCTCGACGATGTCGGCGGCCTTCAGGCTATCGGCGAGCTTCTCGATCTCGGCGCTGGTGGCGTGGCCCAGCTTGACCCACTTCAGGGCGAAGGCGCCGCCCTTGTCGATGTCCTTGCCGGCCTCCTGCTCCATCTTCGCGGCATAGAGGGTGCCGGCGGACAGGTCCTTGGCCTTGTCGGCGATGAACATGAACAGGCCGCCGTTGGTGGCGTCGTCACCCATCAGCACGGTGCGCTCGTCCGGCATCACCTGCACCAGCTCGTGCGAGATGCGGCCCAGGCAATAGTGCTTCTTGATGGTGCCGGTGCCGTCGGCGTTCACCGTCACTTCCGGCAGGTGGCCGTAGTGGTAGGGGTTGGCCTTGGTCTCGTCGCCGAACAGGTTCTTGCTGTAGGCGCGGAACTGGTCGTCCAGTGCCGCCGCGTCCGGCTCGTACTCCTCGCTCGACAGGTGGGTGTTCCAGGGCGACAGGCTGGCGCCGCAGGTGATCCACAGGCCGTGCGCCGGGCTGGTGTCGACGTTGTGGTACTGCACCAGCTTCAGCGCGCCGGTTTCCTTGTTCTGGTCCAGCGTCAGGACGGCGATCGGCGACGGCAGCTTGCCGTACATCGAGGCGTCCTTGGAATCGCGGGTGGCGTATTCGAACTGGACGACGGCGAACAGGGTGTTGCCGGTGACGCCCGCCACCTTGGCGCCGGGGATCGGGGCCAGCAGGTTGCAGCCGTCCGGGCAGTCGGAGAAGAACGGCGCCGGGGTCGCCATCGACTGATCGAGGATCGGCTTGCCGTTGATGTCGGTATAGCCGCCGGCCAGGATCGTGCCGCTCTTGCCGTCCGGCACCATGTCGCCGGTGATGAACAGCGGCTGGTAGCCCAGCGCGAAGCTCTGCTTGGAGCCGTCGGCCCAGGTCACGACCATGCTGGATTCGACCGTGGTCTTGGCCTGCGCCGCGGCGGCGGTGGGGGCGGCCATGCCGACGAACTCGACGGCGACCGGCGCGCCCTTGGCGGCAGCGGCATCGGCGCCCGAGGCGAACAGCAGCTCGCCGGCGCCGATGCCGGCGACCGGCAGCAGCGGCAGGCCGGCAAGGGCGCGGAGCACCGAACGGCGCGACGTTTCAGGCAGATGGGCCTCAAACAGCTGAACAGGCAAATCGGTCATGGCTGGTGTCTCCCGAACCCTCATCAGGGCAAGCGGCTGGCATGAGCGGCACCGTCGGGCCATTGGAGCCCGTTCGGCGCCACCTTGTTCTTGGCGAGCGTCGGGAAGCTACAGCGGGGATGTTACAGTTTGACGGTCGCCTCCCCGTTCGATAGGGCGCGACCATCCCCGGTCAGTGAGCCCTGCTCAGCGCGCGCTGAGCATGCATGTGCGGTCGGAGGGCATGGGCAGGGTCACCGGCTTGCCGTCAGCCCCGGTGCCGCGCACCTCGCGACCGCTGGGGCGCCCGCCGGATGCCGGCAGATCGACGATCTCCGGGTTGGTCACCTGCCCGGTGACGGTCCATTGCCGGGTCTGCGGATCCTGGCAACGCAGCTCGTAGCGGCCCTTCATCGGCTCGGCGGCGGCCGGGGATGCGGCGGAGAGTGCAAGGGCGCCGGTCAACAGAAGGGCGGCCATCGAAGTGGACAGGGCGAAGCGGGTCATCGGGCTTTTCCTCAACTGGCGTTTCTGGGGGCTGTGTCTGGTGAATGGGGGCGGGACAGCACCCGCGCGATGTCGGCCTGCCAGACCATGCTGACCAGCGCGATCTGGGTCAGCAGGTGCATTTCGCCGCGGCCGATGGCCTCCAGCAGCTCCGCCCTTGTCAGGTGCAGGATCTCGGTGTCCTCCAGGTCGTCGGCGATCGGGTCGGCGACCCGGCGGCAGCCGGTGGCGTGGAACATGTGCGACCAGGCCCCGCCCTGGTTGGCGTTGACGATGTAGGCGCCGAGGTCGGTCCAGCGCTCCGCCTCCATCCCGGTCTCCTCCATCAGCTCGCGCCTGGCCGCGGCCAGCGGCTCCTCGCCGGGGGACAGGTGGCCGCCGGGGAAGACCAGCCCGACCTTGCGCGGGCCGTGGCGATATTGGCGGTAGGTGACGATCCGCCCGTCCGCCGTCTCGGCGAAGATGCAGGCGAAGGAGGGCTGGTCGAACTGGTAGTAATCGTCGATCCGCCGTCCGTCCGGCAGTTCCACCGTCTCCACCCGCACCTTCAGGAAGGGATCGGCGTCGAGCAGCTCGCGGCTGCCCAGCACGGTCCAGGGGCGATGCAGGCGGTAGGGTCGGTGTCCGGGCATGGGAGAGCCTGTTCTTTGAGAATATTGCCGCATCTCTGCTGCGAGGGACGGCATCGGGCGATGGCCTACCAGCAGGTGTCCGTCCGCGTCCAGTCATCCGCAAGAGGGATGTACAGGGCCGCCAGACAGGCGGACTTTATCGCATCTGCAACTTAATGAGGATAATTCGATATAAAATGACAAATCCAGAGTTACTGTGGAAATATTTGTGCAACGTTGGGGTTGATCGACTTGCGCATTGGAAAATATTCCAACGAAAGATGCTCCTAATGCGCGCGCTAAATGAAACGAGTTGTGACCGATTTCCGCAGACTATCCATTTCCATTGAGCCTCTTCGGCAAAGTGCTTATCGATTTATGCACAATTGCAGTCAAAGTCCATGCGCATCGCCCCCTGTTCCCCGATCCCGCGCCTGATCCACCAGACCTGGAAGACACGTGACGTTCCGCCGGAATTCCAGGCGCTGCAGCGCAGCTGGATCGAGCGCAATCCCGGATTCGAGTACCGGTTCTGGACCGACGAGGACATCGGGCGCTTCATCGCGGAGGAGCATCCGGCGCTGCTGCCGGTCTTCCACGGCTATGCCGATCCCATCGCGCGGATCGATCTGGCGCGCTACCTGATCCTGCGCCGTTTCGGCGGGGTCTATGCCGACCTCGATTTCGAATGCCTGCGTCCGATCGACGGGCTGCTGGAGGGCCGGAGCTTCGTCGTCGGGCTGGAGCCGGAGGAGCATGGCAGGCTGGCGAAGGCGGTGGAGCGCGGGCTTCCCCGCATCCTGTGCCCGTCCTTCCTGGCGACGGTGCCCGGCCATCCCTTCTGGGACCATCTGCTGGAGCGGCTGGTCGAGGCGCGGTCCAGCGCCGACGTGCTGGACGCCACCGGCCCCTTCCTGCTGACCCGCGCCCATGCTTCCTATGAAGGGGGCCGGCATGAGGATGGTGCTGCCGCGGTGACGGTGCTGCCGCCGGACCTGCTCTATCCCGTGACCAAGGAGGACTGCTGGAGCGGCCGCCTGTTCGACCTCGCCTTCTGGGAACAGGCGACCCGCCGGGCCTATGCCGTCCATTACTGGGAGGGCACCTGGTTCCGCGGCGTCGCCGGGCGCGGCGCCGGATTTGAGGCCGCATTGCCGCGGCAGGTCGCGGCGGTGGTGACCAACGGGCGGCCGGAGAGCGCCCGCTCCCCGCTTGCGAATGCGGAGGGGGCGAAGGCGGAAGGGTTGCCGCTCATCTCCTGCCTGATGGTCACCAGAGGGCGGAGGGCATTGCTGGAGTTCGCCATCGACGGCTTCGCGCGCCAGACCTATCCCAACCGGGAACTGGTCATCGTCTGCGACAGCCCGGCCTTGCCGCAGGACGACCCGCTGGAGCGCGCCATCCGCGCCGCCCATTGCCCGAACATCCGTCTGATCCGGG
This sequence comes from Azospirillum sp. TSO5, assembly GCF_003116065.1. Classification (NCBI taxonomy): domain Bacteria; kingdom Pseudomonadati; phylum Pseudomonadota; class Alphaproteobacteria; order Rhodospirillales; family Azospirillaceae; genus Azospirillum; species Azospirillum sp. TSO5. The sequence continues at coordinate 5,807 of NZ_LGQY01000019.1, forward strand.
TCGATGCGGCCGGCCGGCAGGGCGGCGCAACGCTGGGCGAACTGCGCAACATCGCCGTCGACCATGCGGCCGGCCGCTATGTCTGCCAGTGGGACGACGACGACCTGTACGACCCCTGCCGGCTGGAGATGCAGCAGCGGGTGCTGGCCGCCGCCGGCGCGCAGGCCTGCCTGCTCGGCCGCTGGATGATCTGGTGGCCGGCCGAGGATCGGCTGGCGGTGTCCTGCGAACGGGACTGGGAAGGCTCGCTTCTGTGCGAGAAGGCGGCGATGCCCCGCTATCCGGCGCTTCGTCGCGGCGAGGACACGCCGGTGGTCGAGCAGCTGCGTCGCACGGCCCGGGTCGTCCGGATGGACCTGCCGCGGCTCTACACCTACGTCGTCCATGGCACAAACACCTTCGGCGCTTCTCATTTCGAGGTCCACTGGCAGATCGCCACCGCCCGCTTCGGCGGCGACCGCTGCCGGGCCATGCTGGAGGAGATGGGCAAGCGCCTGCCGGTGGAAGCCTATCGGCGTGCCGTCACGCCTGTCCCGGCGATGTCTGTCCCGGCGATCGTTGCGGCGCGGCAGGAAAAGGTGCTGGTGCTGACCCCGGTGAAGGACGCCGTCGCCCATCTGCCGCGCTACCTGGAGCTGCTCGGCCGGCTCGACCACGACCCGTCCCGCCTGTCGCTGGGCTTTCTGGAGGGGGACAGCGCCGACGGTACCCATGACTGGCTGGGCGGCCGGCTGCCGGAACTGCGGCAACGCTACCGCCGGGTGACGCTGCTGCGTCACGATTACGGGTTCCGGCCCGAGGGGCCGCGCTGGGCGCCGGACATCCAGCGACGGCGGCGGGAACTGCTGGCACGCTCGCGCAACCGGCTGCTGTCCGGCACGCTGGGGGACGAGGACTGGGTGCTGTGGCTCGACGCCGATCTGGTCGACTATCCTCCGGACCTGCTGGCCCGCCTGCTCGCCGCCGGGCGCGACATCGTCGTTCCCCATTGCGTCCTGCCCGACGGGCGGACCTTCGACCTCAACAGCTTCCGGCTGACGGCCCCGGAGACGGGCGGGGAGGATCCGCGCCATCTGGCCGACGGCGTCTTCCAGCCGCCGCGCGGCGTCGGCCGGCTCTATCTGGACGCTTTCGCCGGCGAGGGCATCGTGCCGCTGGACGGGGTCGGCGGCACGGCGCTGCTGGTGCGGGCGGACCTTCACCGCGAGGGTCTGTGTTTTCCTCCCTACAGCCATCGCGGCTACATCGAGACGGAGGGGCTGGCGATGATGGCCCGTGACATGGGCGTCACCGCCTGGGGCCTGCCGGACCTGCGCATCGTCCATGCAGACCAATGACGGCGACCACTGACGGGCGAACCACCATGCCGACCACCGGAATCCCCGGCGCTGACAGCCCGGAAATTGCCGCCAGCATCGTCATCTGCACCCATCGGCGTCCTGAACTGCTCGGTGCCTGCCTGGACAGTCTGATCGGGCAGCGGGTGGGCGGCTCTCCGGGTGCTGCGCATGAAATCCTCGTGATCGACAATTCCCCGCTGGCGGAAGGGCGCCCGGTCGTCGAGCGCCGGCAGGCCGCCTTCGCTTTGCGGGGCGTGCCGCTGCGCCACATCCTGGAGGAGCGTCCGGGCGTCAGCTTCGCCCGCAACCGCGGCGTGGCCGAGGCGGCGGGAGCGCTGATCGCCTTCATCGACGACGACGAGCGGGCCTGCGAAGGCTGGCTGGAGCGCTTGCTGGAGCCTTTCCACCGGCTGGGCGATGCCGTCGACATCGTCGCGGGCGAGGTCGAGCCGGATTTCGGCGCGCTGTCCAGGCCGGACTGGCTGGCCGACGACATGCTGCATTTCTTCTCGTGCCGCTGGGGCTGGGACAGCGAACCCCGCTTCCTGCGTGATGCGGAATGGTTCGGCGAAGGGAACTGCGCCTTCCGCAAGCGGCTGATGGCCGGCCGCGCCTTCCCGACCGACCTTGGCCGCAGGGGGGACGGGCTGCTGGCGAACGAAGGCATCATCTTCACGGAGATGCGCCGTGCGGGAGCCGCAACCTACTATGTGCCGGCTGCCACGGTGTCCCATTTCATCCACCCCGACCGGCTGAACCGACGCTGGCTGATGCGGCGGATGTTCTACCAGGGGGTCTCCAACCGTCTGATGCAACGGCGGAACGGGCAGGCGGAACAGGGCTGCAACTTCAACGTCAATCTGGCCGATCTGACCGCCATCGACATCGACAGCCTTGAGGGCGAGAGCCTGTGGGCGATGATCCGGCTCTATTACGAGATCGGCTATGCCTCGGCTCTCGCCATGGGGTGAAGCCGCCGGAAGGCTGTCCCCGTCCCTCCCTTACGGCGCCACGTAGATCTGGTTCACGAAGGGGTCCAGCCCGTCCGGCACGTCCGGAGAGCGGCGGTCGAGCGGCGGCACGGTCGGGCCGTGGGGGCTGCGGTTGATGTTGTACTGGGCCGTCAGCAGCAGGCGCCGGCCGCGCCGCGGCAGGGCGCCCTTGTGGACGCCGTAGGTGTCGCCCAGGAAGCGGCTGCCGGCCGGGCCGGTCATCGTCACCGTGCCGGCGGTGCCGAAGGCGGCCTCCACCTGCGCGTCGCTCAGGGCGCGGCTGGTGGAGAGCAGGCGGCTGCGGTGGCTGCCCTTGACGAAGATGTGCGGGCCGCCGTCCTCGTCCACGTCGGTCAGGTAGAAGAAGAGCTTGAAGCCACGCAGGCTGTCCAGGTCGCGGTGGTGGCGCTGGGTGCCCTTGGCCGCCTCCCGTCCGCCGAAGCTCTCCCCGCCCCAGGACCACCAGCAGCCGATGTTGTCGAGGATCGGCTTGCAGCCGAGATGCAGCTCCGCCGTCTCCAGCACCTGCGGGTCGTTGAAGAGAGCCAGCACATGGGGGGCGCGCAGGATCTGGTCGACGCCGTGATAGCCCATGTTGGACTCCGGGCTGGGCGGGCTGTCGGGCCGGAACCAGCCCAGATGCGGGCGGAAGGGATCCTGGCAGGGGGTGTTTTCGAAATAGCTGCGCAAGCTCGCGACGATGGCCGGATCGATCGGCGGCAGCAGCGGGGTGATGCCGTCCGTCTCCAGCGTCCGGCACCAGTCCCGCGCCTCCAGCGACGGGTAGAAGCCCGGCGTGCGCGGCCGCCGGGCCGCGATCAGCGCCGCCAGCCGGTCGCGCAGGACCGGATCGGTGACGATGGGCAGGATGTCGTAGATGGCGTAGCGCGGATCGGCCTTCGCCTTGCGCCAATAGGCCCGCGGCGAGGCGATGCGCGTGCGCAGATTGTCCAGAAAGCTGCCGACGGGGGCGGAGGTGGGGACGAAGGAGGACGCCATGGGATGCGACACCGCGCGGAAGGAGAATTCTCTGTGGCGAAGACTCTCCATAAGGGCAGTGGTCTTTCAAGGCGCATCCGCATCGCCGTCCCGCACTGCTGCTGAGGCACGACGTCGCGGGTCTATAGAGGGGCGGGTTTATTGGGGTTGGGCTTGCACAGGATCGGCGGACGATCAATGTTACATGTAACATAAGGGAGTGCCTGCCCATGCCCATGCCGCTTTCGTTCCGTGTTCAGCGCCACCGCAACGGCCTGCGCGCCGCCGGGCTGCGGCCGTTGCAGATCTGGGTGCCGGACACCCGCCGGCCCGGCTTCGCCGCCGAATGCCGGCGCCAGTCTCTGCTGGTCCGGGACACGCCGCAGGAGCAGGAGACGATGGACTGGCTGGATACGGTCCGCGATACCGAGGGCTGGGAGTGAGGCGCGGCGATCTGGTGACGGTCGCCTTGCAGGGTGACTACGGCAAGCCGCGTCCGGCACTGGTCATCCAGTCCGACCTGTTCGACGGGCATCCCAGCGTCACCATTCTGCCGATCACGAGCGCCCTGGTGGACGCGCCGCTGTTCCGCCTGTCGGTTGATCCGACTCCGGGCAACGGTCTGCGCAAACGCTCGCAGGTGATGGTCGACAAGGTCCAGACGATCGCCCGCGACAAGATCGGCGCGGCGTTCGGACGGTTGGAGGATGAAAGCATGCTGGCGGTCAACCGGGCGTTCCTCCTCTGGATCGGGGTGGCCTGAACAGATTCGTCCTTGTGCAGGCTCGTTGCTGCTTTTCAAAGAGGGAGTAGGGAACCCGATGGCCATGACCGGTGCCGAACATCGCGTGCTGTACCGCGACCCGCGGTTCTATGCGTCCTTCCCGTCGCTTACCCCGATGGGAGACGGATCGGTGCTGCTGGCCTTCAGGCGGGCGCGCGACCATCGCTGGCTGCGCGGGGCTACGTTCCGTACGGGGGAGACCGGCTTCAACCATGTCGACCATCTCGATTCCCGTTCGCAGACCGTGCTGTTGCGGCTCGGCCCCGATGCGGAACCGCTGGGCGAGGAGATGCCCCTGCCTCCCGATCCGCAGGCGGCCGACCAGGACGCCAGCCTGCTGAGCTTGCGTGACGGCCGCATCCTGCTGACCGGATTTTGCTGGTATCCGGTGCCGTCGTCGCAAGGGGAGGCGCTGCGTGCGTTGGGGATCGGGCTGACCGGCAATCCGCAGAAGACCGGCGACCTCTACATCTTCTGGGGCGGCTACAGCCGGCACAGCGACGATGGCGGTCGGAGCTGGACGCCGCACCGCGACCTGCCCCCCCTGCCCGGCCATCCCGACATCGTGCCGGGACAGCGGCCCTTTTTCGGCGGGGCGGTGCGCGGCCGGGCGGTGGAGGCGCCGGACGGCACCATCCTGCAGACCGGCTACACCCATCACCCCTCCACCGGCACCTATGCCAGCCATCTCTTCGCCTCGACCGACCGGGGGGAGAGCTGGGTCCATCGGGCGATCATCGCCATCGACCCCGAGGCCAAGGCCGGCTTCTGCGAGACGGCGCTGCATCTGGACGCCGACGGGGTGCTGCACGCCTTCCACCGAACCACCGGGCTGGACGACCATCTGGCGACCTCGCGCTCCACCGATCTGGGCCACAGCTGGGAACCGTGGCGGCGCCAGACGGTGGTCGGCCATCCCTATGACGCCTGCCCGCTGCCGGACGGCCGGCTGCTGCTGGTCGGCGGCTATCGCCATACGCCCTACGGTGTGCGCGCCCGCCTCTACGACCCGCGCCGCCAGCAGCCCGGTGAGGTGCCGGAGCTGGTGCTGCGCGACGACGGGCCGGCGCCGGACCTGGGCTATCCCTGGGCGGCGGTGCTGCCGGACGGGCGCGCCATGGTCGCCTATTACATCTGCGACGCCACGGGGCTGCGCGGGATCGAGGCGACGCTGTTCCGGCCGTGACGGGACAGGGGAGACCTGCGACCCGACACCTGCGACCCGCTGTACCCTGGACCGGCCGGCGGGGCGCGGGCTACCCTTCGGCCCCATGGAAAGCCCCCTCCCCTTCGTCGCCGCCAAGGCCGTCCCCGGCATCGACCCCGCCGCCTACCACGACCCGGAGATCTTCCGGATGGAGGAGGAGCGGGTCTTCCGCCATGCCTGGGTCTTCGCCGGCTTCACCGACGAGCTTGCCCGGCCCAACGACTATCTGACCCGGCGGATCGGCGGGCTGGACGTGCTGGTGCAGAATTTCGACGGGGAGCTGCGGGGATTCCGCAACGTCTGCACCCACCGCTTCGCCATGATCCACCGGGCGCCCCGCGGCAACGGCATGCTGCGCTGCGGCTATCACGGCTGGACCTTCGACCGCGACGGCGTGCCCTACGGCATTCCCGGCAACGAGGCGAATTTCGGCCTGGATTCCGCCGGCCGCTGCGGCCGTGCCCTGACGCCGGTGGCGGTCGGGGTGTGCGGCCGCTTCGTCTTCCTGCGGGTGGCGGCGGAGGGGCCGGACCTCGGCGACTGGCTGGGTGTCTATGCCGACGTGCTGCGCCATGCCTCGGAGATCTTCGTCCGTCCCTTCGACGAGCGGTCGATGGAATGGGCCGCCAACTGGAAGATGGGGGTGGAGAGCGTGCTGGAGGTCTACCACGCCGACCTCACCCACCCCACGACCTTCCGCAAGCTGGTGAAGGGCGACTGGCGCTGCGACTATGACGGCGCCCATTCCCGCGGCGTGACCGGCATGTCGGACAAGAGTGCCCGCTGGTGGGACGGCGTGTCGGAGCGGCTGGGCTTCCGCCCCAGCCATGCCTTGCGCGAGTACGACCACCTGCACGTCTTCCCCAACCTGGAGATCGGTTTCACCCGCGGCGCGGTGATGAGCGTCCAGACCTACGACCCGCTCGGCCCCGACCGCTGCGCGCTGAATCTCCGCCTGTTCCTGGCCGATCCGGACGGCGATGCCGGAAAGGGCGGCCCCGCCGCCCGCCGCCTGATCGAGGAGGGGGCGCGGGATCTCAACGTCGCCCTGTTGCACGAGGACCAGGAGGCGTCGGAACTGGCCTTCCGCGGCTGCCGCCAGACCGAGCGCCCTGCCGTGCTCGGCCTGAACGAGGAGCGCATCCAGCAGTTCCACGCGGTGTGGCGGGGGATGATGGGGGTGTAGGGGCGGTTACGGCTGTTTTCCCGCCGGCGGGACGGTCTTGAACAGCCGCGGGTCGAAGGGGACGTCCTGGACGTCGGCGATCCGCAGCTTTCCGGCATCCGGGTGCAGCGGGTTGAGCAGGACATTGTGGACGTCGGGCATGATGGCGCTCGGCACCCGCAGCAGGGCCGACCGGCCGTTCGCCAGCCACGCATCGCCGACGGCGCGCGTCACCTCCGTCCGCTCCAGCCAGTCGGGGGGAAGCGGCGGCGCATCCAGGGGAACCACCCCGTCCTCCACCGCGACGGTCAGCAGGCGGTAGCGGTCCGGCAGGGCGGCGGGCGAGATGATCTCCTGATGGACCAGGATCTCGATCAGGGCGCCGGGCGGCGATTCGGCGAGATAGACGATGGGCCGCCCGCGATTGTGCCAGCGGGCGCCGGCGCGCAGACCTCCGACTCCCTGCAGATCGGCATGGTTGCTGATCCGCCAGAGCCTCACGCGAAATAGCCCTCGTCGATCTGGATCAGGGCTTCTTCCACCAGCCGGGCGCCGATGTCGGTATCGATCAGGGCGATGGCCGCCTCGCCGTCGAAACGGCTGCGGGGGGCATGGAGCCAAGACAGCGCCTTGTCCCGGTTGCCGAACACCGCCTGCGCCAGGGCGACGATGCTGGCGGCGCGGTAGGCGCGCTCGCTCTCCTCCAGCGACAACGCCTCCCCCTTCTGCCGGCGGTGTTCCAGCGTGCGCCGGGGGATGATCCGGCCCAGGGTGCGGGCGTCGAGCCCGGCCGCCTGCAAGGCGCCGACGGCTTGGGGAGACAGCCGGCCCCGCACCATTCGCAGGACGTCGAGATCGTCGGCAGGCGGATGGTCCAACCCCAGAAGGTCGGCGGCAAGCACCCGCTGGCGCTCGGCCAGGGCCGCAGGCGAAACGGGAATCTGCATGTCAACCTCCCTTGCGCAAATTGCCGCTTTGAATTTGGCATCTTGCGCGGAGTGCATCAAGTCTGCCGGTCGGCTCCTTTCAGGACGGCAGCCTCAGCTTTCCCACGGGTTGATGATGGGAACCCCGCAATCCAGGAAATCCGCCACGTTCCTGGTTGCCAAGGCAGCGCCACGGGATGCTGCGACGGCGGCGTCCGCAGGGCTTCGCGCTTCACCTCCGCCACCTCGACACCGCCGAGCCGCGCGAACCGCTGGTGGATGGCTTCCCCAAGATCCGTCACCGGCTGGTTCTCTTCCGCGAGTGCCGCGCGCAGAATGTGGCGGGCCTCATCCTCCATCGAGCGGCCGTGATGGGCGGCGCGGATTCGCAGCCGGGCCTTCAACGGATCCTCGAGGTTCCGGATCGTGATGCTGGCCATCGGTCGCTCCTGAGCATGTCGGAAGGAAAAGGTCAGGCAGCGATTGCATCGATTTCAATGATGGCACCCCGCCCCTCTCTACCGCCACTCCCGCCCGTCCATGTCCTGGTAGATGCGGAAGCGCTCGCGCACCGCCAGCCAGTCCTCGGCCAGCATTTCGAAGATGTGCAGGTCGATCTCCTGGCCATCCTTCACCACCTGGCGCTTCAGCACGCCGACCGGGCGGTAGCCGATCATCGGCTGGCCTTTCAGCAGGCGGGGGCTGTTGGTGCCCAGGATGTGGTTCACCACCTTGCGCAAGCCCATGGTGAAGAAGACGTGGTTCAGCATGTAGGCGAAGTTCAGCGGGGCCGCCCCCATCCGCCCTGCCCGCTCGCCCATCAGCACACCGATGGTGGCGATCCGCCACTCCGGTTCGGTCACGGTGATGGAGACATGGCCGGCCGGCTCCCCGTCGACGCAGAGGATGCGGTGGACATAGTCGTCGCGCTCTTTACTGCGCCGCAGCCACGCCTTCTGCCGCTCCACGTCGTAGGGGACGACGCTCAGCATCTGGCCGGCGATGTCGGGACGGGTGCGCCAGTCGAGCAGCAGTTGGGCGTGCTCCTCCGTCGGCTCGATGAAGGTCAGGGCGCCGCTTCCATGACTTTCGCTCATTGCGCTGTCTCTCCCAACTGCCTCAGCATCGCCTGATGGAAGTCGAGGATGCGGCGTTCGCGCCGGCCGTAGATGCCGGTGATGTGGGGAAGGTCGGCGATGCCGGGACGGCCTTGCTGCACCGCCTCGCAGACCGGGCGGTCCTCGGCGATCACCGTGCCGGCGGATTCGATCAGGTAGGCGGCGGTGGAGCGGTGGAAGGCCTGCTCGCGCGCCGTCTCCAGCCGGGTGGTGGGCAGGAACAGCTGCCACCGCAGGACCGAGGCGTCGGGGGCGACGGGATCGACCCGGTGCGGGATCACCGTCGCGCCATAGAAGGTCGCCAGATAGAAGTTCGGGAAGATGAAGGTGTGGCGGTAGAAGGACTCGTCGGCGAAGCGGCGCATGCGCAGCTTGGCGTCCAGCTTCGCCCACCAGCCGGCGGTGCCGTCGGCCAGCAGCCAGCGGGAATCGCTGTTGGCGCCGTGGCGTTCGGTGACGAGGTGGCTCTGCCAGTCGGGATGCACCGCGGGGTGGATGGTGTCGGGATGGACGGTGGAGCCGTGGAAATCGTCCATCGTGTTCTCGACCAACGCCTTCCAGTTGGCCTGGAACGCGATGCCGACCGGGACCTGCGGGTTCAAGCAGTTGACCGACATCATGGCCAGCCGCTCACCGTAGGGCGCCAGATGCTCGGCCAAGGTCGGACCGCCATTCCCATCTTCCCCTGGCGCCATGCGGGCGAAGACCAGCACGCCGCAGCGGTCGATCTGCAGGGGCCGCACCCGCTCCCCGTCGCGGCAGACGCCGTCCATGGCCTCGCCTTGGCGCCGCAGTTCGAAGCGCAGGCCGGCCATCTCGGCGGTCAGGACATTCGTGTCGTCGAACACGCCCATATAGAGCCAGCAGCGGCCGAAGACCCGCTCGCGCTCCCGGGCGAAGGCCTCCCCGGTCCAGAAATGGCTGTGGGGAAGGAAGGCGCCGGCCTCGGGGACGATGCTGTGGACGGGATGCGCGCTCATGCCGGCAGCTCCGCGTCAGTCGTAATGGGGGCGGTGGCGGGATGGAAGGTCATGGTGCGGGAAAAGCGCCGGTCGGCGCCGATCGGGGCGGCGCTGTGTAGCACCAGTGCCCGTCCGGGTGCCAAAGCGATGCGCAGGTTGGCGGCCTCGATGCGCTCCCAATCGTCCTCCGGCTCCACCGCATCGCTGCGGCGGGGGAAGGCGTCGGACAGGGCGGCCAGACGGGCGAAGAGGCCGCTTCCCAGCTCCTCCTCCAGCGACGGGCCGTCGCTGGCCACCCGGACGAAGACCAGCCGGCCGCAGCGGGCCAGAGAGGCCGGGTGCAGGGCCAGCCGGCGGCGGCCCTCGGCCTCCAGCTGGAAGTCGGTCGGGTTGAAGGGCAGCCCTACCGGCACGCCGTCGGCGTCGAAGCTCCAGCCGTGATAGGGGCAGCGCAAGGGGCCGCAGCCCGACGGCTCGCCATGGATCACGGCGAAGCGGTGGGTGCAGACGTTGCGGAAGGCGACCACCCGCCCCTTGATGTTCTGCGCCACCAGCGGCACCGCCCCCACCCGCGTGGTGACGAAGGCGTTGGGGCTGGCGAGGTCGTCTTCCATGCAGAGATGGAACCAGCGGGTTTCGGGAACGGGGGCGGGCATCGCGGACCTCAGGCGGTGCGGCCGCCGTCCACCGTGACGATGGACCCGGTCATCCAGCGGCTGGTGTCGGCGAGCAGATAGGCGATCATGTGGGCGATGTCGTCGGGATGGCCGAAGCCCAGCGGCTGCAGCGTGCGCAGATGCTCGTACTGTTCGGCGGTCAGCTTCTGCTTGCCGCGCTCGATCAGCTCGGTCTCGACGATGGAGGGAACGACGCAGTTGACGCGGATGCCGTCGCTCAGCAGCTCCACCGCCAGCCCCTTGGTGGCGGCGATGATGCCGCCCTTGCTGGCGGCATAGACGACGTTGCCCGGCGAGGCCGCCGTCGCCGCGGTGGAGGAGATGAGCGCCATCGCCGCCCGGTCTGCATGGCAACCCTTCTGCCGCAGCCCGCGGGCGAGTGCCAACGCGCTGCCCAGATTGGCCCGCATCACCTCGTCGAAGAAGGCGGCGGAGAAGATGCGGATCGGCCGCAGCGTCTGGATGCCGGCGCAATGCGCGATGCCATCGAAGGGGGCGTCGTCGGCGCACAGTCCCTTCACCCAGCCCGGCACGGATTCGAGATCCGACAGGTCGAAGGGGGCGATGGCGTGCCCCCCACCCTCTTCATCGCCCTCCAGCCGGTCTGCTGTCTCGGCCAGCCGTTCCTCGTCGCGGCCGTTCAGCACCAGCCGCGCTCCCAGCTTCGCCAGCACCACCGCCGTCGCCCGGCCGATCCCGGCCGACGCCCCGGTCACCAGGATGCGGCGGCCGGTCAGGTCCATGGGGTTGTAGGCGGCTGTCATGGCGGTGCGGGTCCTTGCGGTGGCGTGGAGGTCAGGGACCATAGCACAGGCGCCCTCCGCCCCCCGCTGCGGCTTTTTCGATGAGCGGTGGATGGTGCCCGGCCCGGAGTGTCGTGCGCGGTAATTGCCCGAAATCAAGGATCTGGAAACCAGTTCGCGACCACTCTGCGCTATGGTGCCGGCCACCGATTCCCGAAGAGGCCCCGCCGGGCCGCGAACACGCGAAGGACAGGACAGCCATGAAAGCCATCATCGACGGCATCCGGATCGCCGGCCTGCGCGCGGTGGTGCCGCCCCAGCGCCATTCCTTCGTCGCGGATCCGGGCATGTTCACGGTGGAGGAGGCGAAGAAGCTGGCCGCCACCATCGGCGTCCAGGAGCGCCGTGTCCTGCCGCCGCCCTATTGCGCGTCGGACCTCTGTATCGCCGCGGCGGAAGGGCTGATGCAGCAGCTGGACTGGGACCCGGCGACGGTGGAGGTGCTGGTCTTCGTCTCGCAGGACGCCGATTACGTGCTGCCGGCGACCGCCTGCATCATGCAGCACCGGCTGGGGCTGCCGACCAGTGCGGCGGCCTTCGACGTGCCGCTGGGCTGCTCGGGCTATGTCTACGGCCTGTGGATCGCGGCGAAGCTGCTGGGCGGATCATCGGCCAAGCGGGCGCTGGTGCTGTGCGGCGACAACCCGACCCGCCACCTGCACCCGGAGGACCGCGCCACCCTGCCGCTGTTCGGTGACGCCGGATCGGCCACCGCGCTGGAAGTCGACGCATCCGCTCCGTCCATCCCGGTGGTGATCGGCACCGACGGCGCCGGCGCCCCGCACATCTTCGTCAAGGCTGGTGGCAAGCGCCATTGCCTGATCCCGCCGGTCGGCACCGCCGGCCGGATCGCCGACGAGGAAGAGGCCGCCCAGCTGGAACGCGACTCCCGCCTGACGCTGAACGGGGCGGAGGTGTTCTCCTTCACGCTGCGCGCCGTGCCGCCGCTCTTGCGCGAGGTGATGGAGCATGCCGGCACCGATGTCGACGGCATCGACCGCTTCGTCCTGCATCAGGCCAACGCCTTCATGCTGGAGCATCTGCGCAAGCGCATCAAGGCGCCGGCCGACCGTTTCGTCATCGACATGCAGGGCTTCGGCAACACCAGCTCCGCCTCCATCCCGCTGGCGATCTGCCACAGCATGGGGGGGCTGCTGGCGGCCGGGCCGGTGAAGACGCTGATGGCCGGCTTTGGGGTGGGCTGGTCCTGGGGCGCGATGGTGGCGGAACTGGGGCCGATGCCGGAGCCGCAGGTGGTCGATCTGCCGGAGGGCTATCCGGTGCTGGCGGTGTGAGCGCGCAGGTCTGGTGCCGTCATTCCTGCCGAGTTCGTGAGTCCGCGTGACATGTCCCTCCTCGACACCTGGAGAGCGTCATCGAAACATGCTTCGTCCTGTTCGAGGTCATGCGACCCTTCAAGGTCAGGCCGGCGAACAGCTTCCGCCGCTGGTTGCGGAGATCGCCATTTCCCATTCGACCGATACCTGATATCTGAGTTGCAATGCTTCTCGCAACTGTAAGATCAAGATGATCAAAGCGTTGGTTTGCTGATAAAATTAAGCTTCTTGTGAACGAATGGAGAGAAAACGTGGGAATGTCATTTCAGGACTTTGAGAAAATCGTCTCCTTCAAGGAAAAAGGACTGATCCCACAAAGCGGATTTTTTGTTGAGCTTGGAGCGTAGGAGCTTTCGAGCAAACCGGATCCAGATTTGGTTGCTGCCCTCGTCAAAAGAAGCCGACCTGATCATGCCTATCAGGAGGCCGACTTCAACCAACTTTCCAACGAGCAATATGCTCATTCTTTTTACGAAGCTCTCGGATTCTCATCCATCAGTTTCGATCTGGCAGAGGCTCCGCATAGAATTCCTATCGACTTGAACACAGATTCTGTTCCTCCTCAGTATATGGCCAGTTCCGATCTAACAACGAATTTTGGTACGACCGAGCATATTCTAAGCCAATTGAACTGCTTCCGCTTCGTTCATGGTATTACTAAAGTCGGAGGTCTGATGTGGCATATACTTCCATTGTCAGACTATTTTGGACATGGATTTTTTTTAAGTATGATCCTGCATTCTTTATTGCCATTTGCCAGTACAACGATTACAAAATCATAGAGTGGGGAATGGGTGCCCACTGTCCGGCGACGCATTGGAACATTCCGGAATATCTGTACGAATATGGCATGCCGGATGTCAAACCGATGGAGGGGATAATCTTCATCGTTGCCCAGAAGCGCCGCGACATACCTTTTGTGGTTCCCGTCGACACTCCCACCGGTCCTTCCTGGCCGCGACAGACCGTTGATCTCATCAACAAATGGCAGACCGGCAGGATCTTTATCTATGGCGCCGGAGGTCTGGGGGCTCTCGTTGCCGCGGAGTTCCGGAAACTTGGCCTTGAGATCGACGCGTTCATCGACACATTCAAATCGGGAATGTTCGAAGAGCGCCCTGTCCATAAGTTCGAGGATTACGTCGTCGACCGTCGTCCAGACGATCGCATTCTGATCGCCTCTCTCTACGATACCGAAATCCGTAGTCTGTTGAGAGAACATGGATACGGTTGGGTTACGTCGATCCGTGAACCATGGTGCAAAGCCGGTCTTTAATGGCGGTGCAAGCCAATATTTTGGCTTGCAGTATTACGTTTGAACTCCATGCAGTCTTTACCGCGCCCATGGAGGCGCGGCCGTCGCGGCGGTCGGCGAGTGGTTGAAACGGTCTGTTCAAACGCTCGCCGACATGATCGGAACTGGTTGTGACCATACCCGATGGAGGTGGCGGTCTTCCGATCCTGCGGGCAATGAGGACCACCATCTTGCCCCATGTCCCGATTCCCTGGCGGTCGGAGTCTGTGAGTTTTCGGAAGCTATCGTCGGCCCTCATCCCCGCCTTCGCGGAAAGGACGGCCGAGAGACGCACATGATGAGAGCCGATGCGAAGCGGTTCAAACTTGAAGCGTCTCTCGGCAGGAGCTGCAAAAACTCATAAACTCTCAGTCCTGCTGCAGGTTGCGGTTGATAAAGCCGTGGCCCCACGCCGGCAGCAAAGGCAACAGGCCGGGTATCAGGTCTGACCGGGTTCCAAGCTTGTTCCGGAAGATCTCGTCTGCCTCCCGGGTTCTTCCCTGTCCATCGAGCGCCAGTGCCAATGACAAATGAATCCATGGGTCGTCGACGCTGAGATAACGGGTTTTCACTCCGGCGGCGGCCAAAGCCTGCCGGCAAAGGCTTTCCGCCTTCTGACAATCCCCTTGAGCCTGATGGCACAAGGCGATATCGGCGGTCCAGCCCTCCAGCATGGGAAGTTTTGCCTGCGCCGCGGCAATCATGGACAAGGCTTCGGCCGGCCGCCCTTGTCCCAAGAGGATCAATCCCTGAAGGCGGGTGGTATGGGCGGCAAAGGAGTTGGCCGGAGTGGTCACTGCCTCCAGCGCCCCGGCGATGTCGCCTTTCCCGAGACGGGCGTAGGCAATGCCGCTCAACATGAAATCCTGCATGACGGCATCGGTTGTCGATGGCAGTGCCGCCTGCAGTTCGGCACCCGCATCATCCCAGCATCCAAGTTGCAGATAGGCCTGGGCGGTAAAGAGCGCGGATGTCGGCGACCATGCCGGTCCGTTGTAAGTCTCGGCGGCAGCCTTCAGCAATTCTTTAGGCCGGTATTGGAAGAGCAGCACCGACAGGTGGGTCGACAGCAATGCGTCGTTCCGAGGCGCCAGCTTCCGTGCACAGTCCAGCATTGCCAGGCCGGTGGACAAGGTGTCATCCCGCCAGGTGATGCGGCCATGCCATTCCGTTTCCCAAAGCCGGCGTCGGGCTACTTCAGTGTAGTCGGCCACCAGATTCTCGGGGGCCTCGCCCAGACGCTCACGGGCTGCGGCGAATGCCGTCAAACCCTTTTCAAGGTCGCCGACATACAGCAGAGACAGTGCACCATATGCCGCCGCCACCGAATCGTTCACCGCCAAGTCGACCAGGCGACTGGCGGTCTTGGCCAGTCTCGGCCACTCGTTGTCTTTTCCCCGCTGGAGAATTTCCGCTTTGCAAAGCTCGAGCAGAGTATCGACATCATAGCCGGGACAGGCAGCCAGGGCGGCCTGATGGGTTTCCTCGGCTTCCCGATCCCGACCATTTTCACGCAGGAAATCGACCAGGTTGAAATAAGCCTCTTTCAGATCCGGCATTTCGGCAATCGCACGGCGATAGGCGGCGATGGCCTCCTCCGGGGTTCCCGCGGTCCGCAGGGCATCCGCCATGCCCAGGTGGTAACGAGCGAAGGTGTCTTGCCGGACACGCCGTCGCCAGACATCGTAATCGATGACCGCGGGTGCTGGCGCTTCAACTGCTTGGCTCATGACCGGGACCATTGGGTGAGAAGAGGGTAGCGTACCTATAGGGCTTATGCCTCAGGCGATGGTATAGCGGAAAGGTGAAATGCGGGTATCCAGCGGCAGGCTCCCGCATTCTGCCAGGGCCTGGGCGATGAGGTCCTTGGCCGATGCATCGAGGGGAACCTTGGCGACCTGATCCAACCGGGCGATCAGATCATCGGCGGGATAATCGGCGATCCGGCTTGCGGCGTCGCGAACAGGCGTGAAGCCGCCGCCCTTTGACGCATGGTCGCCGGTTTTGGGATAGCCGGCGACCACCCGCCGAAACAGCCGGGAGAGGCCATCGCCGTTAATCGAGAGCAAAGCCACCTCCGGGTCGCACCGTTGCAGCAATATCCATGTTATCGCTCTTCAGCAGCAGATATGAACCGATCTCCAAAGCGTCGATGCCCGAGGCAAGGAAGCATCGCAAGGCCTCGCCCGGGGTGCACACGATCGGTTCCCCGCGCACATTGAAGGATGTGTTGACCAGGACAGGGCAACCGGTTCGCGTGCGGAACGTGTCGAGCAGCTTCCAGAAGCCGGGGTTCACCGCCTGCTCCACCGCCTGGACGCGGGCGCTGAAATCGATGTGGGTGATCGCGGGCAAGGGCGAGCGGACCGCCTGGACACGGCGGATGATGTCGTCGTCCCATTCCCCCGCCGTCTCCTCGTTGCGCCGGAGTTCGGGGCGCAGGAACGAGACGAACAGCATATAGGGATCGTCCACCGGAGGATCGAACCAGTCGGACACGAACTCTGCCATGACCGCCGGTGCGAACGGCCGCCAGGACTCACGGAACTTCACCGCCATGTTGATCCGGGACTGGATATCCGGGCGGCGGGGATCGCCGAGAATCGAACGGTTGCCCAACGCCCGCGGTCCGAATTCCATGCGTCCTTGGAAACGGGCGACAATGGCGCCTTCGGCCAGAAGGTCGGCAACCCGCCGGCACCGGGCGTCCGTGTCCAGGGGGCCGCTGGCGACGAGCTTGAAGGCGTGCAGGGCTTGCGTGATCGCGTCGTCGTCGAAGGCCGGACCCAGGAGGCTGTTGCCTTGGCTGGAGCCTGCCGCCGTCCGGCGGGACGGCGACGACCGCGGCGCTGCCGCCGCGCTGCCGCGTTCCCGCCCCGCCCCCATGTCCATCGCGCCCGCCAAAGCGGCGCCCAGGGCTCCCCCCGCATCGCCGGCGGCCGGCTGCACCCAGATGCCGTCGAACAGGCCGGAGCGGAGCAGGCGGCCGTTGGCGACGCAATTGAGCGCCACACCGCCCGCCATCGTCAGATGACGCGCGCCCGTCGCCCGCTTCGCGGCGGCAGCCAATCCGAGCATGGCGTCTTCCGTGACGGCCTGGATGCTGGCAGCGATATCGGCATAGAAGGCGTCGATCCGGGTTTCCTCTTCACGTGCCGGACGTCCGAGCAGCGCGGTCAAGGCCGGACTGTACATCCGGTCGCCTATGTGGAAGGAGACATACTCCGGATTGACGTGAAACGATCCGTCGGGATGCAGGGAGATGACATGGTCGCGGATCAGCCCGGCATATCGTGGCGTGCCGAACGGAGCCAGTCCCATCAGCTTGTATTCGCCCGAATTGATCTTGAACCCGCAATACTGGGTAAAGACGCTGTAGATCATTCCAAGTGAATGAGGATAGGACACTTCGTCGATCAGGCTGATCGACGCTCCCCGACCGACGCCGATAGTGGTCGTCGCCCATTCCCCCACCCCATCCACGACCAGGATCGCCGCCTCCTCG
Source organism: Azospirillum sp. TSO5 (assembly GCF_003116065.1). Taxonomy (NCBI): domain Bacteria; kingdom Pseudomonadati; phylum Pseudomonadota; class Alphaproteobacteria; order Rhodospirillales; family Azospirillaceae; genus Azospirillum; species Azospirillum sp. TSO5. Next base: position 22,895 of record NZ_LGQY01000019.1, read on the forward strand.
AAGGGGGACGGATAGAATGCCGACGCGGCGTGGGACAGATGATGCGGAATCATCCGCAGGGGGACGTCGGCGCCGACGGCCTGGGCGACCAGTCCCGGCAGTTGTTTCCATTTCGGAGCGAAGCTGCGCCACGATGCGGCGAAGTCGGCCATGCCACCAGGATAGGTGTCGGCATAGCATGACAGCAGCCGGTCTGCCTTGAGAGCCGGATCCTCGTAGAAAACGACCATGTCCGGCCGTCGGCCGTCGGGCGCCTGGGTCAGGCAATAGGCCAAGGCATCTGCCGGAAAGCCGGCATCGTGCTTGTGGCGGGAAAACCGCTCCTCTTCGGCGGCAGCCAGGATCGCATCGCCGTGGACCAGTGCGGCAGCGGCGTCATGAAAGAAACAGGAAATGCCGGCAACCAAAGGCGTCATCGCTTCACCACCATTCCCTGCCCGGTCGGCAGTTCAAGAACCTGATAGCCCAAGCTGGTGAAGAATGCATCTTCGGCTTCTTTCTGCCGATGATAGAGCTTCCAGCCATAGTCGTCGAGAATGACGATGCCGCCTGGTACGACCTTTGGAAAGAGCTTCTCCAAACACATGACTTCGGCCGTTGGACTATTGAGGTCGATGTGCAGGAACGCGATCTTCTCCGGGACTTCGCCTTGATCGAGCGCTTCGGGCAGGTATCCTTTACGAACCACCACATTGTTCATGTCGGCGAAACGTGCCGCCACCTGCTCGTAAAGGCCGTCGATGCGGTATTCCGCGTTGGCGAAATCAAGATGCCAAGGCGCTTCGGGATAGTCGTCGGCATTGGACAGGGTCGGATGCAAGCCTGCGAATGAGTCGTAGAGGAAGAAGCGGCGACCGCTGGGGGAAATGTCGCAAATGCGGGCGACACACCACGCAAAATCCCCCTTGAAGACGCCGCATTCGACCAGATCGCCTTCCGGCAATCGAAGGGCGGCGCGTGCCGCCCAGACCAGGGTGTTGATCCGCCACGCGACGCCATGGGGAGCGGAAAACTGGTCGTATCGATGGGACCCGCTGATCGCCGCCAACGCCTCGGCGAAGCGGGGCTCTTCGAGGAAGCCTGCCGATTTGTCGATCGTCAGCAGACGATCTCCCCAGAACACGCTTTGGTGATCACGGGGAAGCAAGCGCGTGATGACGAAGCTGACGAAGGACGCCAGATGCTTTTCGTCCTGCAGACAGGTCAGCAGCGTTTGGGCCAAGCGGTGCCCGCCGGGCTCTACGAACGACTCCTCGAGCAAGGCGCGCAGTTCGGGGAGGAGCGTCGCCGCATCGCCATCGGCCACCGCCTCGGCCTTGAGCCTCCCCGCGTCCGACGACGGTTCAGGAAGAGGCAGGTCGATGCGCACGATGGGATCGCGCAGGCATGGGTGGTGCAGCAGCGCCGCAAACTCCCGGTGGCTCGGATGCTCGGGCAGATGAACGGCCTTGGCGGCGAATTCCTCCGGCGTCAGGGCCAGCGGTTCGAGCTTTTCGAAGCTGACGTAATCGACGGCATGGTTCCGGCACCAGTCGACGAACGCCGGAATCTCACGGAAGTTGCCGGCCTGATAGGTGAAGGAGGTCGCGAAATAAGGGATGACGCCGCTGCGCCGCAATCCGGCCAGAAACTCCATATTCTGGCACAGGATCTTGTAATCACCGCCGCGGCGCAGTCTTTCGAATGTCTCCTTCTGTGCGGCATCGATCGAAATCCGCACGAAGCCGATCATGTCATGGATGTTCGGGAATTTTGCCCATTCTGCCGGGCTGAACAGAATCCCATTGGAGATGATGTCGACCAGAAGCTTCGGATAGTCCCGGCGATTGATCTGCTCGAGAATCCGACGGGACGCCTTGCTGGCGAACACTTCGCCGGCCGTGTTGAGGTAAAGCCGCTCCGCGTTCGGCAAGATCGGCAGGACCGCGTTTTCCAAGGCGGCAACCTTGGCGTCGCGTTCCATCCCCTTTTCAACGATCATTCCGCGGCGGCAGGACGGGCAGGACAGGTTGCACGTCTGGTCCATCGCCAACACCACGGTGTGCGGTGCCTCGACGTGAAGGTCCTGTGTGGCCGCCGCCTGCTGTGCCCAGGGGTCGGGGGATTGATGCTTGATGTCCAGTGCCTCCGTCATGGCGATGGGGCAGTGGGATAGATTGCAATATTTGAATGATCCATCCAGCATCGAGCGCCGCATGTCGTGGGCGGTCGGCGAGTTGAGGATGGCGTCGGTCTTGTCCAGATAGATGTTCCCGATGCGGGTCGGCAGCCAATGGTGGCAGCACACCAGGACATCGCCGTTGGGCTGCACGTCGAACCGCTTGAACGGCTGGGCGCAGATGCGTTTCGCCAGATAACCCGGATCGTCGCCGGCCAGATGAGCCAAGGCCGGGGGAACCGCCTCACCCCGCTCCAGGAACTCCAGAGCGACACCGGCATTCTCCCGCAAATGCGCCCAGCGGGGATCGGGCGGCAGTCCGGTCTCCAACGCCTGGAGCCGCCGGCGGGCGGCATCCAGGCGCCCGGCATGGGCATCGAACCGGGCCAATGCCAGGGTGGCGGCCTCGCTGAACAGGCCGGTGGAGGTGGACGCGGGAGCGGCCCCTGCGGCTGTCCGCTCCAGCCCGGCATAGCGGGCCTCGGGCGTGAGGGAAATTCCCATCCGCAAGGTCGCCCCGTCCGCACCGGTTCGGTCCAACCCGATCTCGGCCCTGTCGGCACGGAGCCAGCGGTACAGGGCCGAGATGGTGAAGAACAGATCGCCACCCAGCAGGTGGCGCAGTGCCGCATGCAATGCCGCCGCGCCGTCTTCCGGAATGCCGGCATCCGGCTCGGCGGCAATCGGTGTCCGGCCAAGCCACCCTTCCAGTGCCCCGGCGTCCGGCAGCACGCTGCCCCGTCCATCCGCATCTTCGACGCGCAACGGCAGCACTCCGGCCAGATGCCTGTCGGGTGTCGGGACGGGGGCCAACTCTTCGGCGTCGGTGGCCATGTAATAGCCGTTGAACAGCTTGGCCTTGGTGAATTTTTCCAGTCTTGCCGAAATCTCCGGCCAATATTGGCTGGCGATGACGATCACGAGGTCGGGATTGTCCGCAGGCAGCAGGCTTTCGGGCTGCATGACCGGAAGCCCGTCATATTCGCCCTCTCGGTTGCTGTCGAGGAAACCGGCGATCCGGCGGCAGTAACGCATTTCCAGGATGGTACGCAGGCGACTTCCGGCCATGCCCGCCCCGTAAACGAAGATCCGGGCGGCGGCCGGCAGCGTGGCGGCGTCATGGCGGCCAAACGGCGGTATGATTGTCTCTGCGGTCATCGTCTGCGCGCCATGATCTAGAGAGCGGGGGATGGGAGGGATGCGCCATCGCATCGGCCTTGCGACCGGGCGCGCTCGACGTGGATGGTCAGGCTGCCGAAGGTCGCCACGCCATTCGCCAGAATCGGGTGCCGCAGCTCGTCGAGAAACTCCTCGTAACGTGGATGGTCGGTCTCGAAAACCGCACGGCGCCTGTAATCTTCGGAAGAATAGGTTCCCTCATTGCGCAGTTGGTTGAAGCCGACGGTATCGATCCCCAGGCGTGTCGCCAGTTCGACCACGACACTCATGTCGCGGAAGTTGCATTCCTGAACCGCGTAATTGATGCCGACGCCGCCGATTTTCCCGCTGCGGCGAAGTTCAGATAGGAATTCCAGGTTCTCCAGAGCCTTGTACCATTTTGCCCCCCGGGTCTGTTCGTAGACGTCTGGCGATGCCCCATCCAGGGAGACACCGACATAGCCGTTGATCAGAAAAGGATGGATATTGGGCAATTCATTCCAGTAGTGCCGGAAGAGCAATCCGTTGGTGACCAGATGCAGCGTCACCCCCTTGTGCTTGTCCGGATCAAGGCGCCGCAAAATCTCCAGGTAATGTTCGCTGGAAAAGGGGTCGCCATTTCCAGACAAAAGAATCGTGCAGGAATTGGTCCCGGCATGGTCCAAGATAGGATCCACCAGGGTCGTCAGCAGCCTTTCAAGCTGTGCAGCCTTTTCCGGCTTGATCTTGTACATTTCCGTCCGGCACTGCGGACAGGCCAGATTGCATGTGGCATCGTGGCAGAAATAGAATTTGCGGGGCATCGCATCGGCGAAATCCCCGGTATCGATGATGCGGCGGTGCCGGGGATCGGTCACCTCGTCCCGGCGCGGCAGAGAACCACTCAGGATGTGGGGGCACTGAGTCCGGCTGCAATATTTGAACGATCCGTCCAGCACCGATTCCCGCAAGGTGCGCGCCACGTTCGACGACCAGATGTCGTCCCATGACGCTTCGTGGATCTTGCCGATAGGGACCGGCAGAAAACTTGGGCAGCAGGTCCAGGCATACCCCTCGCTGTCCGTCATCATCTCGTCGAAGGGAATCGGGCAGAAGCGGTCACTGAGATCGCCGGTGAAGGCGCTGTCGACCTCAGGACCGGAGATGTCGGAACGGGAGGCCGCCAGTATGGCAACCAGGATCTGCTGCGGCAGCAGCAAAATGGAGTGCTCCGCCAGCACGAGTTTGACGGCGGCAAGCGCCGGTTCGACGTGCCCTGCGTCGAACAGCAATTCGGCCAGAACCAAGCGCGCGCCCCGCGATTGCGGGACGCTGTCGAGATAAGCGTCGATTAGCCTTGCGGCTTCATCCAGACCGAGGCCACAAGACTGGATTCGTTCGATCAGCAGGCGCAGCACGAAGTAGCGCACGCGCAGGGTACCGTCCGACGATTGTAGATCGATGCTGTTTTCACGCAGCCATGCGGTTCCCGCCGGGGTGAAGGTTTCGAACAGGCCCGCGAGTTGGGCGACGGCTCGGTCCGGCCGTTCGTTGCGCCAGTTGGTGACGATCGTTGCCGCGTTCCGGTCGATGATCGCCTGACCGACACCGAGAATGGCTTCGGCAAAGCCGGCCGCTATGGGAACACGCGAGTGGCGACTCCAGTTCTGCGCCCAATCTTTCCAGGAAATGCTTGGAATCGTTGCTTGGTCGGCCTCCTGTTTCGAAGGAAGCGCAAAGCGCCGCGTCGATATCCAGGGGCCGTAGGCGTCGGTCATGAATGCCAGCGTTTCGGGAAAGGTCACCGCGAAATCGGTGCCGCGTGAAGCGTCCATATCATTGGTAAACTGCATGAACCGGGCGAGATACCGGTACCGGGTGGATGCGTCGAAGTCGGTTGCATCCAACTCCTCGAAGGCCAGATCGATCTCATGGGCGAGATTGACCAGCCGGGGGGGCAGAACGCCGTCGATGGCCCGGGCTCCGAAAAAGGCGTCGAAACGGCGCTTCGCTTCCTTCCGGGCCTGCGGCGGCAGCAAACGGCAATCGACATAGTCGACGGATCGCACCAGTGCCGCCACTACGGGAAGACCGCGATCCTCAGCCCACGCGAACAGCTCAGTCATCCTGAGCATATTGTAGACGTTTAGAACAGGGAAGATAATGACTTCTTGTATATTTTGAAGATTCAGAAATTTCTCTATGTTCTTTTCAATTGTCCTCCATTTTCCCGGAAACCGCACGTATTCGTAACAGTCGCCGTAGCCATCAAGGCTGATTTTCAGCGTGACCCGGCGGAATTGGGCCAGCATGCCATGCAGATGCGGCGATACGTTGGTCAGATTGGTGACCAGCGATATGTCGATGTCCCGTGCCTTGCCGGTTGCGCACAGATGCTCGATCCAGGCGATCAGGACCTTGTTGACGGTCGGTTCACCGCCGGCCAGCTGTATTTCCTGCGCATTCGCGCCGAACTCAATGATTTCGGCCAGGAGGTCGTCCGAGGCGTACCACTCCACCGCAGTGCTGAACCGGTGGGGCAGGCGGACGAAGGGCATGTCCGACCATTGGGAATGCACAGGGTCGCGCTCTATCTGCGAGCTGTAAATGCTTCGACAGTTCACGCATTTCAGATTGCAGATGTTGCCGATCCGCAGATCGAAATAGCGTGGGGGGCCGGCATCTTCGCTCAGGGCTGCGGGGTCGAGCACCCGGGCGTCCGGACGCGCCGCAGCCTCGGCCGTGTCCAGCCACAAGCTGTTCATGCCTAACCTGGCGCTGCCCCAGCCATGGCTTTCGTTCCGGTAGCACCCTTCGCAATGGGGAAGTTTTTTCCCGGCCAGCATGTCGCGTCGGATGTTGCGATAAGCCTGGGATGACCAGATTTCCTGTAGTGAATGGGTTTGAATATTGAGTGGCAGCCCTCGATCATCCAACAGGTGGTAGCCCGACTGGCAGCATAGCGTGACGGAGCCGTCGGGATTACAGTTCAAATGCACCCAGGGAAGGGCGCAGAGGGCGCCGTTATCGTTCATGATATCTCGTTCCGGCCCAGCACAGAGCCGGAAAATATCGCTGAATCATATAGAAGCGTCAATAATTGATCGCTGCTTCCCGGCTTTCCCGCGACTGCACAACCCGCGACAAGACAGCGTTCTCCGGATCGGTCGGCTTTCCGTTCGAGCATCGTTTCTGCGATGACGAAGAATAGCCGGGCATGCATTCCGTGAATGCGACCGTCCCCATCCTGTTCTTGGGAACCGTCATTTCTTGGAAATGACGGGGGAAGATGGCGGGACTACGGGAACGCCGGTCTCGTGCGTCGGCGTGGCCGCAGGTCGGCAATGGTCTGACCGCTTCCTTTCCCATGCCCGGATTTTCGACGCCGCGCCGCCGGTACCTGCGCAGTGAGTTGACGCTGTCTCGGCATTGCTGGATAATAGTTCAAATTGTCACCGGGAGCTTCGGTCCATTATCTGAACACAGCTAACTCCATGATTTTACTGGGGGAATTCCATGAGCACTCCCCGCTTTGCGCTTATCTTAGACCGGAGCTTCCTGCGTCATGACAATGAATAATGCCAATCAGGATTATCTGACACAGAGCAAGATTGGGAAAATCGTCGATATCGACGATCTCTGCGATCCTATTAGCTTGCAACATTTGGCATTCTCCTTTACCAACCGTTGCAATCTGCGCTGTATTTACTGCCCACAGGGGACTCATCCAGATGAGTTTCATGCGGACACGCCGGATCTCCAGATAAAACTGATTCTTGATTATATCGATCGTCACGATATCCGCAAAGTCAGCATCGGTTATTATGGCGAGACCATGCTGGTACCGGGGTGGGAACGCTATTGTCTGCCATTGCTCGGCAAGGGGATCGACATCGTTTTCGTTTCCAGCTTTTCCCGGGTGATGACGCCGGACGAAGTTGCGGTGGTCAGCCGCTTCGGCGAAATCGAAATCAGCATCGACAGCGTCGATGCGGACATCCTGCGCAGCGTCCGCAAGGCGGTGGATGTTCGGACCATCCTGTACAACACCCATCTCATCCGCGCCCATATCATTGCCCATGATCTGCCGATGCCGCGGCTGATATGGACTGCGGTGCTGACGGATCGGGTCGTGAACGGCCTTCCCGATCTCGTGGCCATGGCGATTTCAAGCGGGATCGTCACGGTGAACGTCAATGACCTAGCTTATTTCAAGGGCACGGGGATCGGCGACACCGGGCATGTGGCCGATATGTCCGACGCCTTGTTCCCGGCTGCGTTCCTTGCCGTGCAGAAGGCCCGCCGCATGGCCCGGCGCCATGGAGTGAACCTGACCATCACCGGCATGGACCGGCTGGAAAGGCGCGCACGCGCGGTTCTCAAGCGCGCGGAGTATGGCCGTGCCGTCGGTTCGCTGGAGCATGTCGACGACGTCGATCCGAACCGGCCGGTCTTCATCTATGGGGCCGGAGAGGCGGGAAGGCGTCTTTACCGGGTGTTGGCCGCCGCCACGATCGCAGTCGCCGGCTTCATCGACAGCGCCCGGGACGGGGAGTGGGACGGGGTTCCCATATCGTCGTTGGAGACCTATCGGCGCCAAGCCGGGCCGGACGATCAGATTCTCATCGCCTCGATGTACGAGGAGGAGATCGAGAAGGCTTTGTCGAGGGCCGGCATCGATACCGGGCTGCGTGCCCATCGGGTTGCCATGATGACGCTTGCGAACCCCCTACCCTCCGTCGTTCCGGCGGCGACGGATGCAGAGGCCGCGAAGGCCAAGACCTGGCGCCAGGGCATTCAAGGGCAATATGTCTGCGCCGACGATGCCAGTGACGACGTGCCGGCCGGCTATACGCGGCAATGTCTGTCTCCATGGACGGAAATCTATTTCGATCCCAAAGGAGAGGTTTACTCCTGCTGTTTCCGCGGCATTGCCATGGCGAAATTGTCGGGCGAAACCGGGATCGATGCAGTGCGCAACGACGCGCCCTACCGCCGTTTGCGGCACAGCCTGCTGACCGGCGAGAACCTCGATCCCGAATGCTCGCGGTGCACCGGCCATCGGATCGTGCCGGTCGCCGAGTTCCAGGATTCCGTTCGGGGGGTGCTGACCGCCGGGCAGAGCATTGAAAAGGGATTGCCATGACTTTGCAGAATGCCGGCGTCGCCGCCTATCCCCACCCGACTTGGGGATGGACGACCAGCCCCGACACGGACAGGGTCGTCCATGGCGTGACGATTTGCGGGACGGCACTGGATTACCGGGTCACCAGCGATTCCCAGGGGTTGCGGGCGACGCGCCGGGGACCGGCGGCCGATGGATCCCGCATTTTCGTTTTCGGCTGTTCCTTTTCCTACGGCTGGATGATCTCGGACGAGGACACCTATGCATGGCGTCTGCAGGCCGCGTTCCCCCAGACTCAGGTGACCAATTTCGCCCAGCCCGGATTCGGGACAACCCACGCCGTCGTGCAGTTGATGGAGCAGATCGAACAGGGGAATATCCCCGACGCCTGCATCTTCGCCTATCTGCCCACCATGGAGCAGCCGTTCGGCCATCCGGACCGCAACGTCGCCAACCCACTGAACATCATGGCGATCACCACCCAGGTGGAGTTCTCCGAATATCTGACCCGGATGTCCTATCCGCGCGCTCATCTCAAGGTCGGCGGTGGCATTTCGCTCAGCTATGTACCGATGGATGTTCGTGCGTTGCAGGGCGTCAACCCCGCGCACATTGCAGTCGATACGGCGTACACTCATCTGGTGACCCGCGGACTGGTCGATGTGATCATGGAATTGGCGAAGACCCACGGTTTCACGCCGATTTTCATCAACCTGCTGCCGGCGGATCGGGATACGCTGCCGTCCTATCTGCGCGATGCGCATGGCGTGAAAATGATCAATGGAGTCTTGCCGCTGCAGGATGCCGATCCCCATTACCGAGTATCGAGGCTGGACATCCATCCCAACGCCGTTAGCCATGAAATCTACTTCGATCGCCTGCGCGAGCCGGTGGCGTCCGCGCTGACTGCCCGATCCGGCCGCGTTGCGACCGGCTCCGACAGACCGTTCACGGCACAGGACGTCACCGAAGCGGTGTGATGACATCGCCTCTTCCTGGTGGCCGTATCCGGGATAGAGGGTGGATACGGGCATCGGCATCGGCGCTGGTGGCCCGCGGGGGTGGTGTAGCGGAGTGACGCTCCTCTCCCCCGGAACGGACGACCGACCGGATTGCGTCGTCCCCCGGCTGGAAGAGCGCAAACCTGCCTTGCGCCCCCTTCCATGTGTCGACACCGGCCGAGAGAAGAAGCGTGGTCGATTCCGCACGCTTGGCAAGAATCCCGATATGCGTCCTTAGTCAAAATTAACTTTTTATTTCCAGCTGAAGAGGTAGCCATTCATATGAGCGCGACCTCTAATGACCGAACGGATTGGAGCTATGAATCAGTTGGATGTGGTGACGGGCGGCGCTGGATTCATTGGCAGCCATCTGGTCGATGCCTTGATCGAGGCGGGTCGTGAGGTCGTGGTCGTCGACAACCTGTCGGTCGGGCGGCTGAGCAACCTGGAGCGCCACAAGGCCAATCCGAAGATTCGTTTCGTCCAGGGCGACGTGGCCGACCGCGCTCTGATGCGGGATGTTCTGGCGGGTGCCGACCGGGTGTTCCATCTGGCGGCTCTGGCTGACATCGTCCCGTCGGTGCAGAATCCCGAACGCTACTTCGACGCCAACGTGAACGGCTGTTACGCCGTTGCCGAAGCCGCGCGGATCAACGGTATCCGCCGGGTGCTCTATGCTGCTTCCTCGTCCTGCTACGGGGTGCCGGACCGCTATCCAACCCCTGAGAGCTCGGCCATCGACCCGCGCTATCCTTATGCTCTGACAAAAAATCTCGGAGAACAAATTCTTCTGCACTGGTCGCAAGTCTACGGCCTGCCTGTGGTTGCGTTGCGGTTGTTCAACGTCTACGGCCCGCGCGCGCGCACTAGTGGTTCTTACGGCGCGGTGTTCGGCGTCTTCCTTGCGCAAATGCTGGCCGGAAGGCCTCTGACGGTGGTTGGCAACGGCGAGCAGTCGCGCGACTTCACCTATGTCACCGACGTGGTGGCGGCCTTCCTGGCGGCCGCCGAGTCGGACCGTTCCGGTGAGGTTTACAATGTCGGCACCGGCAGTCCCGTCACCGTGAATCGCCTGGTGGAACTGATCGGCGCCTCGCAGGTCGAGCACATTCCCAAGCGCCCCGGGGAGCCCGACTGCACCTGCGCCGACGTCACCAGGATCCGGCAGGATTTGGATTGGCAGGCCAAGGTACCGATCGAGAGCGGCGTCGCCAATCTTTTGGAAAATCTGGACTATTGGCGTGACGCTCCGGTATGGACAAGCGACCAGATCGCCGAGGCGACGTCCGATTGGTTCAAATACATAAAGGCGTGATCCGATGACCGAGGCCCAGGAAGCGAACATGGAAAACGTCGACCTGGAGAAGGCTTTGGCAACGCGTCGGACATCCCGCGGCAAGATCCGGTCGGTCGCCGAGGTCGCCCGCGTCGCCGAGGCCGGCCGCCTGGACGGGCGCAGGGTCGTTCTCGCGCACGGAGTGTTCGATCTTCTGCATCTGGGCCATGTCCGCCATCTGGAGGAAGCCAGGAACCACGGCGACATCCTGATCGTCACCGTCACCGCCGACCGTTTCGTCAACAAGGGCCCGGGGCGTCCGGTCTTCTCCGAACATCTGCGCGCGCAGATGCTGGCGGCACTTGAACAGGTCGATTACGTCGCCGTCAGCGAAGAGCCGACGGCGATCGCCGTTCTCGAGGCGATCCGTCCCTCCATCTACGTCAAGGGATCGGATTACGCCAAAGCCGACGACGACGTGACCGGCGGCATCATCGCCGAACGCCGTGCGGTCGAACGCCATGGCGGGCAACTGGTCTTTACCGACGACATCACCTTCAGTTCATCGCAGCTGATCAACCGCTATCTCGGCGTCTATGATTCGGAGCTGCACGCCTATCTGGAGGACGCCCGGGAACGGAATATCCTGCCCCGCCTGCTGCAGCTTCTGGAAAAGATCAACGGCTACCGCGTTCTTCTGGTGGGCGACGCCATCATCGACGAATACCGCTATGTCGCGCCGATGGCCAAGGCGCCCAAGGAAAACATCATCGCCACGCTGTATCGTGACCATGAGGTCTTCGCCGGCGGCATCGTCGCCGCGGCGAACCATCTGGCCGCCTTCTGCGCCAAGGTCGATTTCATCACCTGTCTTGGCGAGCGCGACAGCGAGGAGGCGCTGATCCGCGCCAGCCTGAAGCCGAATGTCGCCATGCACGGCCTGACCCGTCGCGGAAAGCCGACCACCCGCAAGACCCGTTTCGTCGATCCCGGCTATATGCGCAAGCTGTTCGAGGTCTACGACATGGATGATGCGCCGCTCGACGCTGGCGAGGAAGGCGAGCTGGTGGCTCTGCTCGACCGGGTGGCCGGGGACTATGACCTGGTGATCGTCACCGACTTCGGCCACGGGATGATCACGGACGCGGTGGTGGAGACTCTGTGCGCCAGGGCCCGCTTCCTGGCGGTCAATACCCAGACCAACAGCGCCAATCTCGGCTACAACCTGATCACCCGCTACCCGCGGGCCGACTATGTGTGCATCGACGCGCCGGAGGCGCGGCTGGCCGTCGCCGACAAATTCAGCGACATCGCCATCATCGCCAGCCGGACCCTGCCCGACCGGGTCCAATGCCCGCGGCTGATCATCACCCATGGAAAGCACGGTTGCATTTCCTATGACGCGGCCATCGGCACCCATCGAATCCCCGCCTTCACCAACACCGTCGTCGACACGGTGGGGGCGGGCGACGCCTTTCTGGCCGTGACCTCGCCGCTGGCCGCCGCCGGGGGCGACATGGACCTGATCGGCTTCATCGGCAATGCCGTCGGCGCCATGAAGGTGGGAATTGTCGGTCATCGCAGCTCGATCGAGAAGGTGCCGCTGGTCAAATTCATCACCGCGATGCTGAAGTGAGCGACACCACGATGCACGACCGGATCGACCATTATCATTCCACCTTGCGCAATCTCGCCGCGGCGGTCGAGGCCACCGACCGTTCAGGGGATGTCGTTTCCGTTGCCACCGTGCTGGGCCGGTTCATCGCCTCTGCGCGCGCCGCCCACGACGACGGCGCCAAGCTGATGTTCGTCGGCAACGGCGGCAGCGCCGGAATCGCCAGCCACATGGCCATCGACTATTCGAAGAACGGGGGCATGCGCTCACTCGCCTTCAACGACGGCGCGGCTCTGACCTGCCTGGGAAATGATCTCGGCTATGAGAACGTCTTCGCCCGGCAGATCGAGATGCACGGACGTCCCGGCGACGTGCTGATCGCCATTTCCAGCAGCGGCCGTTCACCCAACATCCTGAGCGCCGTGGAGGCTGCCCGGCGGATCGGTGCCGCCTTCATTCTGACGCTGAGCGGCTTTACCCCCGACAACCCGCTGCGGGCGACGGGCGACGGCAACCTGTATGCGCCGAGCGATCAATACGGGTTCGTCGAAATCCTCCATCTGACCCTGTGCCACGCCGCTCTCGACCTGTCGATGGGCTGGGGCGTTCCGGCACTCGAGGCGGCCGAGCCGGCCATTCAACGAACGGAGCCTTGAACCATGCGCACTTGGCACATTCTCGTCACCGGCGGCGCCGGTTACGTCGGAAGCAAGCTCGTGCCGGCGCTGCTGGACGCCGGACATTCCGTCACCGTCCTGGATCTCTACCTTTATGGCGAGCCGTTCGCCGGGCTGACCGACCGTTCGCGTCTGACCGAGATCAAAGGCGACCTGCGCAACCCGGCCACCGTCGAGACGGCGCTCAAGGGCTGCGATGCGGTCATCCATCTGGCCTGCATTTCCAACGACCCCAGCTTCGACCTCAACCCCGACCTCGGACGGTCGATCAACTACGATGCCTTCCGGCCACTGGTGCAGGCCGCCAAGCGCGCCGGGGTCAAGCGGTTCATCTACGCCTCCTCCTCCAGTGTCTACGGGATCAAGGAGGAAGAGAACGTCACGGAGGATCTGCCGCTCCTGCCGCTGACCGACTATTCCAAGTACAAGGCCATGTGCGAGGAGGTTCTTGCCGAAGAGCGGGAGCCGGGATTCGTCACGCTGACGGTTCGCCCCGCGACGGTGTGCGGCTATGCCCCGCGCCTGCGCCTGGACCTGTCGGTCAACATCCTGACCAACCACGCCCTGAACGCCGGAACGATCAAGGTCTTCGGCGGCAGCCAGAAGCGGCCGAACATCCACATCAACGACATGGTGGCCTTCTATCTGGAAGCGCTTCAGCATGACGACGCCTTGATCGACGGCAAGATCTACAATGCCGGGTATGAAAACCATTCGATCATGGAAATTGCGGAGATCGTCCGCTCGGTGGTCGGCGCCGGCACCAAAATCGAGGTGACGCCGACCGACGATCTGCGCTCCTACCACATCTCGTCCGAGAAGGCGGCGCGCGAGTTGGGGTTCCGCGCCAAGCACACCATCGCCGACGCCGCCGAAAGCCTGAAGGCCGCCTTCGCCGCCGGGCTGATCCCCGACCCGATGACAGATCCGCGCTATTACAACATCAAATTGATGCAGCAGGTCGACCTGCGATGACGCCTTCCGCCCCGCGCATCGGCATCGACTTCGACAACACCCTAATCCGTTACGATCGGGTCTTCCTTGAGGTCGGGCGCGAATGCGGGCTGCTTCCCGCCGATTTCCAAGGCGGCAAGCCCGAAATTCGCGCCCATGTTCGAAGCCTGCCCGGCGGGGCGGACCTATGGACCGCTTTGCAGGGCAGGGTGTATGGGCCGGGCGTGGAGCGGGCCGAGCCGGCTGAAGGGGCGCTCGCCTTCCTGGCCGCCTGCCGCCGTTCCGGCATGCCGACCGCCATCATCAGCCACAAGACCGAATTCGCGGTGGCCGATCCCGGCGGCGTCAACCTGCGCGCCGCGGCGCGCGCCTGGATCGACAGGCATGGGCTGACCGATCCGCTGCGCGGCGGCGTCGACCCCGACGCCGTCTTCTTCGAAGACACCCGTGCCGCCAAGATCGGGCGGATCGTGACGACCGGCAGCACCCATTTCATCGACGACCTGGAAGAGGTCTTCCTGGAACCGCTGTTCCCCGCCGGGGTGGACCGCTGCCTGCTGCTGCACGATGCCGGAACGCTGCCGGTCGGACCCTACCGGGCCTTCCGATCCTGGGCGGAAATCACGAACGCCTTCTTCGCCCAGACCTGACGCGATGCCTCCCCTCCCCGCGCCCGACCCCGGCATGTTTGCGGACGACGACCTTTACGCCATCGCCGCGGGTCTGTGCGGCGGCACCGTCCTTGCGGTGGCGCCGATCCTTGGCGGCGGCAACAACCGCCTGTACCGGGTGGACACCGCGGCGGGCCGCTTTGCGCTGAAATGCTACGGCCCCCTTGAGGCACGCGGCGACCGGCTGGGCAACGAATTCGATGGGTTGCGCTTTCTCGCGGCCGGTGGCGCGGTCGCCGCGCCGGCGCCCATCGCAACCGATCGCGGCCGCCGGATGGCGCTTTACGAATGGATCGACGGCGGCCCGGCGAACCCGGCCCCTGCCGACGGCATCGCCCAGGCCCTTGCCTTCGTGGCTGCCCTCCGGCACGCGGGCGATACCCGCGCAGCGGGATGGGTGGGAACCGCCACCGAAGCCTGCCTGTCCGGAGCCGAATTGCTGCGGCAAATCGACAGCCGCCTGGCCGCGCTCAGCTTGGCGCCCGACCTCACCGGTTTCCTGTCGGAGGGGGTCGCGCCCCTGCGGACGCTGGCAGGCATGAGGATGGCCAAGCTGTATGCCGACGCCGGCCTTGATACGTCGGCGGACATCCCGATGGCCGGCCGTGTCCTTTCTCCGTCGGATTTCGGGTTTCACAATGCCGTGCGGCGTCCGGACGGCCGGCTGGTCTTCGTGGACTTCGAGTATTTCGGCTGGGACGATCCGGTCAAGCTGACCGCCGACCTTCCCTGGCATCCGGGCATGACGCTGTCCCCCGATCAGGTGTGCGCCTGGCTGGCCGGAACGGTGGCGTTGTTCGGCCAGGATCCCTCCTTCGCCGTTCGCCTGTCGGCGCAGATCCCGCTGTTCGGCCTGCGCTGGTGCCTGATCGTCCTCAACGAATTCCTGCCCGAACGCTGGCTCCGCCGCCTGGCCGCCGGCGGCAGCGATCTCGACTGGCAGCAGGCCAAGGCGACCCAGCTGGCCAAAGCGCGCGGCATTCTGGCACGCGTGTCCAAGCTTGCGGCCATAGACGATCCTCCGTCACTTTCCTCCTTCCAGTCACCCTCATGGAGCCCTTTATGGACGACCGGTCCCGCCACCTCAGACAGTTGGTGATCGACGCGCTGGAAGGCGGCGGACGGGGCCATATCGGCTCCTCCATGTCCCTTGTCGAGCTTCTCCGCGTCTTGTACGACGATGTCCTGCGGGTCGACCCCGGACGGCCGGACTGGTCCGACCGCGACCGCTGCATCCTCAGCAAGGGCCATGGCTGCCTGACGCTGTACGCCGTTCTCGCCGACAAGGGGTTCTTCCCCATCGAGGAGTTGCGCCGGCAATGCACGCCGGGGGCAATGCTCGGCGGCCATCCCGAACGCGCGCACATCCCGGGCGTCGAGGCGTCGACCGGATCGCTGGGGCATGGCCTGTCGATCGGTGTCGGTCTGGCCCTGGCGGCCCGGATGAAACGCCGGCCGAGCCGTGTCTTCGTCATAACCGGAGACGGCGAATTGGACGAGGGATCGAACTGGGAAGCGGCAATGAGCGCCGCCAAGCACCGGCTCGACAACCTGTATGTTCTGGTCGACTACAACAAGCTGCAGTCTTCCGGTCCGGTGCGCGAGGTGCTCGACCTCGAACCGCTGGCCGACAAGTGGCGGGCCTTCGGCTGGGCGGTGCGCGAGGTCGACGGGCACGACGTCGGCGCCCTCCGCACCTCCCTATCGGCCCTGCCCTTCGCTGCCGGTCAACCCGGGATCCTCATCTGCCACACGGTCAAGGGCAAGGGCCTGGACTTCGCCGAGCATAACCCATCCTGGCATCACAAAGCCAAGATCGGCCCCGCCGACGTGGCCAATATGCGCGAAGCGCTGGAGCGTGCCTAATGCGTCAGACCGCCATCAACATGGTCGATGAACTCGCCCGGCGCGACGAGCGCGTGGTGTTCATCGGTTCCGACCTTTCCCCCGGCCTGCTGAAGTCGATGCAGGCGGACATGCCCGAGCGCTTCTTCATGGAGGGGGTCAGCGAACAGCATGTGATCGGTATGGCCGCCGGTCTGGCGATGGAGGGCTATGTCCCTTATGTGAACACCATCGCCACCTTCCTGACGCGGCGCTGTTTCGACCAGATCGCCATCGACGTCTGCATGGAAAACCTGCCGGTTCGGCTTCTGGCCAACGGCGGTGGGCTGGTCTACGCCCCGCTCGGCCCAACCCATCTGGCGTTCGAGGATATGGCGCTCCTGCGCGCCCTGCCCAACATGGCGATCGTCGCCCCCTGCGACGCCGAGGAGATGCGGCGGGTGATGAACGCCTCGCTCGATTGGCCGGGACCGCTCTACATCCGGATGGCGAAGGGTGGCGATCCCGTCGTCTCGCGCCCCGATGCGGATTTCGCCATCGGCCGCGCCATCGTGATGCGGCCGGCCGGGGAAGTCGCCCTGATCTCCACCGGAGCGATGAGCGGCCGCGCCCTGGCGGCGGCCGATCGGTTGGCCGCCGCCGGCGTCGGCGCCGGGGTCTTGCACTGCCACACGGTCAAGCCGCTCGACGAGGCGGCTGTGCTGGCTGCCGTCGACGGAGCCCGGCTGGTGGTGACGGTGGAGGAACACTCCCGGATCGGCGGCCTTGGCTCGGCCGTCGCCGAACTGCTGGCCGAGCGGGACCGGCATCCGCCGCTGCTGCGGCTGGCCCTGCCGGATACCTTCCCCGAAGGCTACGGCAGCCAAGACCACCTTCTGGAAGTGGCCGGCCTGCAGCCTGCCCAGATCGCGGCGCGGGTGCTTGGCCGGCTCGGCGAGACGACGCCATGACTGCGCCGGACACAATGGACGGACGGGGACCGGCGGCTTTCGACGTCTTCGACGGTGATTTCCTGACAGCCGAGGAACGCCGGCTTTCCGACCGCTTCGTCGATGATGGATATGTCATCAACGTCGCCGAAAGCCGCGCCGCGCTGGACGCCATCCGGAGGCTGGTGGTCGAGCAGGCCTGCGCCTGGCTCGGCTGCCCGTCCCCCACCGACGAGGGCGAGTTCCTGGAAAGCATCGCGGATCGGGTGGCGTCGGAGCGGCTGAACGAGTTCCGGTTGGCGGTGATCGCCGGGGTCAATGCCACCCCCTGGCTGCGTGCCGCCTATTTCGCCGTCGCCCGCCGTGCCATCGAAACCATTGTCGGCAACGAACTGTGTATGCAACGGCGGATCAACCTATCGATCCAGATGCCAAATGACACCAGTTCGATCCTGCCGATCCATGCCGACGTCTGGTCGGGGGACAGCCCGTTCGAAGTGGTCCTCTGGATTCCCCTGGTCGACGTTCGCCGGACCAAGAGCATGTTCCTGCTGCCGCCCGGCCCCGCGGCGGCCCTGCATGACCGTTTCCACGCCATCGCGGGCAAGAGCGCCGAGGAAATCTTCCGGCTGGCCGAACCCGATCTGCTCTGGATGGAGCTCGATTACGGTCAGTACATGCTGTTCAACCAGAACCTGCCGCACGGGAACCGCAACAACGCCGAGCCGGAAACCCGCTGGTCGATGAACTGCCGCTTCAAGGGAGTCTTCACCCCTTACGCCGATAAGAAGCTGGGTGAGTTCTTCGAACCGATCACCCTGCGCGCCGCGAGCCGGATCGGCATGGACTATGAATTGCCCGGAGGTTTCGATGAGTAGGCGCGAAGGCCATCGCGGCTATGTCGCCTCCCGCCCGATCTTCGGCAGCCGGGCGCCGCAGCATGTGCAGAATCTGGTCATCCGCGACTATGCGGCGCGCGCCGGGCTCCACTACAAGCTCAGCGCGACCGAATATGCGATGCCCGGCTGCCACATGATGCTGGAGCAGGTGCTGGACGAGTTGCCGGTCCTGGAAGGGATCATCGCTTACAGCCTGTTCATGCTCCCGCGCCGTGCCGACCGCCGGCACGCCGTGTACCGCCGCGTGCTCGACGCCGAGGCAAGCCTCCATTTCGCCGTCGAAGGCCTGTCGCTGGTCCGCGAAGCCGACATCCGGCGGTTGGAGGAAATCTGGGGTGTCCAGACGATCATCCACCGCGCGTCCCATCCATAAGGCGGCACCCATGGCCAGGATCGACTTCATCCAATCGCTGCACGCCTCCACCAAACGCAACTATGTCCAGCGGGTCGTCGAGAACGACAAGGCCGAATGCGCCGAGGTCGCCCGGCGTTTCGGCGCCGATTACTGGGATGGCGATCGCCGCTACGGCTATGGCGGGTACCGCTATGACGGCCGCTGGCGTCCCGTCGCCGAAAAGATCGCCGCCCACTACGGCTTGCGGACCGGCGACCGGCTGCTCGACGTCGGCTGCGGCAAGGGCTATCTCCTGTACGAACTCACCCAGGTGGTGCCTGGCCTGATCGTCGCCGGCCTGGACACCTCGGAATATGCCATCGACCATGCCAAGGAGGAGGTCCGCCCCTTCCTGCAGGCAGGGGACTGCCGTGATCTGCCCTATGGCGACGGGGCCTTCGATGTCGTGATCTCCCTCGGCACCCTCCACAACCTGCCGGTCGAGGGAGTCTTCGCAGCGCTCGGCGAGATGCAGCGGGTCTGTCCCGGTGACCGGAAATACTTCATGGTCGAGAGCTTCCGCGATGAACGCGAAAAGGCCAATCTGCTGTACTGGCAATTGACATGCCTGTCGTTCCACGGACCGGAAAGCTGGGCGTGGATCGCCAGTCAGGCGGGATACACGGGCGATCATGGCTTCATCTTCTTCGAGTGACGCGACGGGCTCGCGCCTCGTCCAGCCGGCCGATCCTTCACGGGCCGCCCCCTCACTGGTGGTGGGCGGCGACAGCATGATCGGACGCGCGCTGATCGCCGCGCTTGATGCCGCCGGGGAAACGCCCTTCGCGACCACCCGCCGCCGTGCCGATGTGGAAGGGCGGCGGCTCTACGCCGATCTGGAGGCCGGGGAATGGGGCGATCTGCCGACCCGCCCCTTCGCGTCGGCCTATCTGTGCGCGGCGATGGCCCGGCTCGACGACTGCTACGCCGATCCCGATCGCGCCATGCGCGTCAACGCCATCCAGACCGCCAGGCTGGCGGCCGATCTGGCGGCGCGGGGTTGCTACGTCCTGCTGCTGTCGACCAATCAGGTGTTCGACGGCCGGCGGGCCGCGCCGCATCCCGATGATCCCACCACGCCGGCCAACGTCTATGGCGTCACCAAGGCGGCCGCGGAGCGTCGCATCCTCGCGCTCGCCGACGACCCCCAAGCTGTTGCCCCCGGCGTTCTGAGGCTATCGAAGGTGGTCGAGCCGGGGATGGCGCTGTTCGCCTCGTGGGTCGGCCGGCTGCGGTCCGGGCAGGAGATCTCTGCCGCCCGGGACATGGCGCTGGCTCCTCTGCCGGTGGCCCAGGTGGTCGATGCCATGCGCGCGATGGCCGCGCACCGGCTGCCTGGGATCGTCCAGCTGGCTGCCGCCCGCGAGATCTCCTATGTCGACGCCGCCCTGCATGTCGCCCGGCGGGTCGGGGCTCCGGCCAGGCTGGTGCGGGCGGTCGACAGCGTGGCGGCCGGCTTTCTCAAGGAACAGCCGCCGCCGCATACGATCCTGGACGGAAGCCGCGCGTTTCGGGAGTTGGGCATCAAGCCGGTCGATCCCTTCGCGGCACTCGATGCCTGCCTCGCTCCCCTGATGACCTGAGAATTCCGATGCCGAATCCGAATGCCTCCTCCGACCCGATCATGGACGCCTGGACGGCGGCGGGGCTGCCGAGTACCGAAGCGGTCATGGCCGGGGCCGGGGAACTGGCAGGCCAGTTCCTCCGCTGGCATGGAGCGCCGCGTATTCCGGAGTTGCTGGGGCTGTTCTGCCGCGAACTCCCCGCCGGCCGAGTGCTGCTCTACGGAGCCGGTACCTTGACGCAGGCGTTGCTCGGCCATTTGCCCGACGGCATCAGGGTGGCCGGCATCATCGACCGCCGGGCTGGCGACATCGCGACCTTCTGCGGGTTTCCCGTCCTGTCGGCCGCCGAGGCGCTGGACCGCCAGCATGATTACGTGCTGCTCGCCCACAACGCCTATGAAATGGAGATGGCCGCCACCCTGGTTAAAGTCGGTTTCGCGGCCGACCGGATCGTTGCGCTCCACGCCGACCCACGCTACCGCGCCTTTATCGCTCCGACGGTGGAACGGTTGGTTGAAGAGGCCTGCCGCCACTCCGGCGATGCGGCGATCGTGAACTGCAACTCGCCGATCATCCATGACCGGCAACTGGCCGACTGGCTGCCTCCAGACCGAACCATTCAGCTGTTCATGGGACGGTCGGCAAACGAACTCGACCGCAACGGGCTTTATGAGACCGTCGATCTGCGTGAATCGCTCGACGCGTTGCGGGCGGCCCTGCTGCGCAGGAGACCGCGGGTCGTCTATGTGCGCAGCATGCTGTTCAAGAATTATCTGGGCATGCTGATCAAGCGGTGGCTGCCTCGGACGACGGTCGTCCAGGAATTCTACGACTATGCGACCCTGTGGCCTGACGCGGATCTGGCCAACCTGTTCGGTCTGAACGCCGTGTCCATGGATTGGCTGCGGCGGGCAGAACTGATCGCCGGCCAGACACTCGACCTCGTGATTTCCAAGCGCGGCGGCGCGCAATGGCACCGTGTTCAGGACCGCTGCCGGGCGCCCTACCGGCTGGTCTTCCCACAGATGGTGGAGGGGCCGCCAGACCGTCCGGGGCCGCCGCGCGCTGATCTGGTCTATGCCGGCTTTCTGCCGTCCCGCTCCTTCCTGCGCAGCTTCCCCGTCGGCTACAATTTCATGCCGCTTCTGGAAGATGTTTGCCGCGATGGAGGCTTGACCGCCGATATCTTCAATGCCGCCCACAACGGCGCCGAAGGTGACGCCATTTTTGCCGATTATCTGCGCGATTACGAAAAGCCGCCCCTGGCTTATCACCGTCGCCTGAGCTATTCCGAACTGATGGACATCCTGGGAAGCTATCGCTTCGGCTGGCTGTGCAACGACCAACGGACCGTGCATCCCGACCGGCAGGTCGGGATCTGCAACCGATGGACCGGGTATCTGAGCGCGGGACTGCCGGTGCTCCTTGACGCAAGCTGGGGTGCCATGGGCGATCTGACGCGGGAGTATGGGGCGGGGCTGGTCATCGAACGGCTGGAATCCGGCACGGTGATTGACACGATCCGCAACGCCGACCATACCGCTCTGGCCGCAGGCGCGCGACGGCTGCGGTCCCATCTTCTGGCAGTGAACGCTGCCGCCATGATCGACATCGCTGCCGTGATCGGACGCGGGCTGGAACGCGGAGTGTAACGACGTGACGAACGGACAGAACAGGATTTCCGGTTCGGACAAGACGGTCGCCCGCGACCCGGTGAACCAGGAATTGTTCGAGCTTGCCGACCGCAGCGGCTTGGCCCGCTTCGGGATCATGAACAATCATGTCTGGCATCACGACCCAAAGCGGCTGGTTTTCACGCTGGCGCGCTACAAGTTCGTCGCCAAGATGCTCGCCGGACGCTCCAAGGTCGTGGAATACGGCTGCGGTGACGCCTTCTGTTCACGCCTTGTCCGGCAGGAAGTCGACGACCTGACCGTCACCGATTTCGACGCGGCCTTCATCGCCGACGCCAAGGCGCGGATGGAGCCTCCCTGGGCCTTCGAAGCGCGGGAGCACGACATCATCGCCGGCCCCCTGGACGGCCTGTTCGACGCCGCCTATGCGCTCGACGTTCTGGAGCACATCGAGGCCGACATGGAGGACCGCGTTCTTGCCAACATCACGGCCTCCCTGACCGAGCATGGCGTCGCGATCATCGGCATGCCGTCCCTGGAATCGCAGGCCTACGCCTCCCCTCAAAGCAAAGCGGGCCATGTCAACTGCAAGACCGGGGAAGGTCTGCGGACGACGATGCTGCGCCATTTTCACAATGTGTTCATGTTCTCGATGAACGATGAAGTCGTCCATACGGGATTCTTCCCGATGGCGCATTACTTGCTCGCGATCGGCTGTACGAAACGGACGGCTTTCGATGGGAGTGGCGCCTGACCCGGGCGCGACAGCGCCACTCCATCAAGCTGCCGCCCCTGTCCTGCTCCGGTCGATCATGACATGGAACGGTGGGCGAAGCGCACGACCTGCAGTGAGACTGGCTGATGGCTGAAAGCATCGGGGAAGATGCGGGGCACATGCCTGCGGGCCGCTTGCCCCCGCGCGCGCAAGTCCTGTTCCACGCAGGACGTTGCGATGAGGCTTTGGCGGTATGGCGGGCAAGCCCGGCGGTACAGGACGTCCCGGCGGCCTTGCGCGCGGCATGCGCGCTGACCCGGCACGGATGGGCCGCGGCTGCCGCCGCCCTGCTGAATGCCATCGCCAGCCGCACCGGCGGAGGGGCGGCGGAAGCCGTTCTACCGCTCGCGGCGACGTGGCTGGAGATGGGGGCAACGGATCGCGCTGCCGAACTGTTCCAATCCTTCGTGGCGGCCGATCCCGGTTGCAGCGCCGCCTGGCTGGGACTGGCGGCCACGCACCCGGTCGATGTCCCCCTGGACAGGATATGGGCGGGGACCCCTGCGGCGGCCGATCCGCTCATCCGGGCCCTTCTGGATGGAAGCGCGGAAAGCGTCGTGGAGGACATCGTGGCCGGCGCCCAACCATCCGGCTGCTTGGCCCCCGGCCTTTACTGGCGGCTGGGCTGGCGGGTCACGGCGGCGCGGGGATACGCCGCCGCCGCCCGTGCCTGCCTGCGCCGGGCGGCGGCGGCGGCACCCGACGACCTCATGACGGCTTACGACTTCGCCGGAGCCTGCCTGCGTGCCGGGCGGGTCGGCGACATCGCCGCCGTATGGTCCGCGCTGCCCGACGAGCTTGCCGACCCCACCCCGTCGCGGCTAGTCGCCGCGACCATCGCGTTGAACGACGACAAAGTCGTGAAGGCATTGGACCTGGCCCGCTCGGTACTGGAATTGGACGATCGCCGGTGGGCGGCCGCCCATGGCGTGGCCCATTCCATCGCCGGCTATGCCCTGACCATGATGGCACGCGATGCCACCATCCGCGGCCGGCTGGCAAGGTTCATGGCGCGCGGAAGTCGGCGGGCGGCCTCGCCGGACGGCCTCGATCCGGCCGGAGCGGCGGCTTCCCTGGCTGCGCAGGCCCGCGATCATCTGGCGACCGTCATTGCCGGCGACGGAACGGCGGAAGCCTGGAACGATATGGGGCACCTGTGCGCCAGTCTCGATGAGCTTGCCGACGCCGACGCCGCCTTTTCCCGTGCCCTGACGATCGACCCGACGCAGCGCAACGCCACCATCAACCTGGGTGTCATCCAACTGCGGCAGGATCGCCGGGCAGATTTGACCGTCCATCTTCGCGACACGCTGTTCCTGTCGGACCTGCCGCCCAGCCTGAAGCACTTCAAGGCCAAGAGCGCCGAACTGCCCGTGGACACAAACGAATGGCGACGGGGAACGGTGTTCAGCTACGCTTGGCGGCGGGTCCTGGCCGAAATGCTGGCGGGGGAAGGGACACCGTGAAATTCATGCTGGCCAAATGCGTGTGGGGCGAGACCTATGTTCGCACCATGCTGGATTACAATCTGCCGTCACTGCTGGCGGAGGGCAATCTGCCGGCGGTCGCCGCCGCCCACGATATCGAACATGTGATCTACACCACGCGCGCCGACGCGGCCGTCATCGCGGCGCATCCCGCCTACGGCCGGTTGGCCCGGGTGGTGCCCACTCGCTTTGAAGACATCGACAATGGCGGAGCAACCGGCTATGGCGCCGTGATCCGTCGCATGAACACCATCCACAACCGCATCCTGCGGGATTGCCGCACCCATGGCGCGATATGGCTGTTCGACCAGCCTGATCACGTCTGGGCCGATGGCGCCCTGGTCCATCTGGCCCGGCGCTCGGAGGCGGGTGCGCGCTGCTGCGTGTTTCCGGCCATTCGGACGGTGGCGGAACGGGTCATGCCGGCGCTGGAGCCGTTCCGGCGGGTGGCGGAGGGCTGCATCACGGTGTCGCCGCCGGCACTGGTCCGCATCGCTCTCGAACACATGCATGTCCATGACATGGCGCGGGTGTGGGGACCGGAAACGGCGACGATCTGGCCTCACCACATCAGCTGGCGCGTCGGCCCGCAGGCCTTGCTGCGGCGCGCCTTCTTCCACCAGCCCTTCACCGTGGCACCGGGGCAGGATTCCGTGGAGGCGGAGCGTTCGGTGGACATGCACTATATCGACCGCGCCTTTCCCGACCCCGACACGCTCGATTTCATTACGGACACCAATGAATTCTTCGTGCTGGAGGTCAGCACCCAGTTCCACGTCATCGATCCCAATCCCCATCCGCTCACCCTGCCTCTCGTCGCCACCTGGGCCTCGGCCAACACCAGCGCCTATCAGCGGGCCTGCTTCGGCCGGGCCATCCGTATCCAGGCCGAACCCGTTCCGGAGCGGCGCTGGAAACGGATGGAGCGCCATACGGCCCGCGTGCATGCCGCGGTCGATGCCACGGTGCGCCTGCACGGCCTGCACGGCTGGCTGCGCGACGACGGCCGTGTCGTGGCCGCCCGGCTGCTGGGACGGGTGCTGCGCGACGCGGCGGCCTTGCGGAGATCGATGCTTCCCAAGGCAGCGACATTTCTGCTGCCGCCCGATTCCTGGCTCGCCGGTTTCGAAGGCCTTGCGCCGGCGGCCCTCGTCGACCGGCTGACCGGCCTGCTGCTGCGACCCTATGATGCCGGGCAGGACCGCCAGGCCATCATGGTCGGCGACGGCTTGGCGGTCCTGCCGGTTTCCGATATGCCAGCCCCGCTTCCGCCGCCCAGGAGTCCGTCATGAGCACACGCCCCTATCTCGACTTCTATGGGAAGCACGGCATCATCCCGGTGCATCAGAACCTCAGCGACATGCACGCCCATTACCGGCGCCGCGAAGCGCTGTACCGGCAGATCGGATTGTGGCCGGCCATGATCCGTGGGCGGCGGGTGCTGGAAATCGGCCCGGGGACCGGCGACAACGCCCTTTATACCGCCGCGCTTGGGCCGTCATCCTACGCTCTGATGGACGGGCACCCGCAATCGGTCGCTGCGCTCAAGGTCAAGCAGGCCGAGGGGCTGTTGCCGCCCGACCTGGAGGTGATCCACTCCGACCTGACGGAATGGACCGATCCCCGGCGCTTCGACGTCGTGCTGTGTGAAGGGCTGTTGCCGGCCCAGAACGATCAAACAGGCTTTCTGCGCATGGTCGCATCCCATTGCGACGATGACGGGGTGGTCGTCGTTACCACGACGAATTGCACATCCCTGCTTGCGGAAACCTGCCGCCGCGTCATGCTGCCGGTGTTCCGGAAACCTGCCGCCGCCCTGGACGATCTGGTGCGCAGGCTGGCTGAGTTCTTCGCGCCAGATCTGCATTCCCTGCCTGGAATGAGCCGGCTCCACACCGATTGGGTTCTGGACCAGATCATTCATCCCTGCACGAAGACCGGCTTCTTTTCCCTGTCCAGCGCCATCGCGGCCCTGGACGACGAGTTCGACGTCCTTGGAACGTCACCGGCCTTCCTCACCGACTGGCGTTGGTACAAATCGATACCGGAATCGACCCAGAGCCGGAACCGGTACGCCCTCGATCAGATCGACCGGTTCGCCGTCAGCTTCCTCGATTACCGGTGCGACCCTGTGCTGACATCCCCGGCATTGGGCAGGGCCATCGAAGCACGCTGTCAGTCCTTGTGGGAACTGCACGTCGATCTGCTGGAAGGGGACGGGCTGGCGGGAATTCCCGCTTTCCTGACCGAGCTTCGGGGTTTGCGTGACATGCTGCCCGACGTTTGCACGGCGACGCGGCAGTCGCTCGACGATTACCATGCCGGCATGCAGGCGATGCTGGCCGGGAAGGACGATGCGGATTTCGGGTCGTTCCGTACCCTGTTCGGCAGGGGACAGCAGTATCTGGCAATGATGCGGCGGTCAAAGCTGACTGGACGGATCGCATGAGACATGCGCAGGAACAGGTGGCCCGATATTTCGGCGCCTACGATGCAGCCACCCTGCCTGCCGGGGCCGAGTTGTTCATCTATGGTGCCGGGGAAGGTGGACGGCTGGTTGCCGGAGAACTGGCCCACCTTCCCGTCCGCATCCTCGGCTTCATCGACGGCAATCCACGGGGGCCGGTCGCCGGCTATCCGGTGTTTCCGCCCGGGCATCTGGCGACGGCGGATCGGCCGGGCATGCATCTGGTCCTAGCCAGCCAGTTCTGGGCGGACATCGCCGAATCCCTGCCGGTCTTCCGTTTCGCCAAGGTCCATAACGCCCATCCGCTCATTGTGCATCTGCAGGGCCGCAAGGCGGGATGGCGGCGCGAGAGCGCTCCCATCGACATTCGGCAAGACTGTTCCGCGCCGGAGCCCCCTGCCGGGCATCCGCTTCTGGATGGGCTGAGGCAGGCTCGGAACGGTGATCTGTACCACGCCGCCGACGCCTTCTACCGGTGGCTGGAAGACGACGGCGCAGCGCTGCGGTTGCGGCCTGAGCCACCACCCTCACTCGAAGATTTGGCGCTCGACGATCCGGACCCGCCATGGGTGGTGAACGTAACGGACGCCCCGGCATCGCCAGCCCCCGCGGCCGGGGCGGCCGGCAAGGCGGAGGAACTGGCCGGCCTCGTCGCCGCGGCTCCGGCCAACGCCAATCTGCTGGCTTATGCCGCCGCTTTGGCCTTGGCGCGCCACGATGCCAAAGCCGGCCGCTTCGATCTGGCGGAGCGCCGGCTGGAGGCCGTGCGGGTATCCCATTCCTGCCCTTCCGGCATGCATCACTGGCTGCGCAACACGCAGCACGCCATCGGGCTCGCCCGCGCGGGCGAACCCGTTCCGCCGCAGCTGGCCCGCTTGGTCGGCGACGACAACGGCTATTTCTCCCGCCGCATGTGCCTGCTTCCTTTTCAACGCTTCGACATCCAGGCCGATGGCGCAGTCCTGGTCTGCTGCGGTCATTGGCTGCCGACCGCGATTGGCAATGTGTTGGCCCAGGAAGCCGACAGCGTCTTGAATTCCCCTGTCGTGCAGGACATTCGCCGGTCCATGCTGGATGGCAGCTTCAAATACTGTGATGCGGTCAAATGCGGGGCGATCGCCTCGGGAACCCTGGAGAAGCGCGACGAGGTGGTCGACCCCGAGGTCCTGGCCGCGATGGCGACCGGCCGCGTCACGGTCGACCGGGTCCACAGCATGGTGTTCGCCATTGACCAGAGCTGCAATCTGTCTTGCCCGTCATGCCGAACGACGGTTCAGGTCGAAGGGCGGGAAGAGCGGGAGCGCAAGCTGCGTGCCGTCGACGAGGTCATTCTGCCTTTGCTGTCCAAGGCCTCGCGCTTGCAACTGGATACCGCCGGGGAACTGTTCGTCAGCAAGGTCGCGCGCAGACTGTTGTCCCGGCTGAACCCGAAAGATTTCCCCCATCTTGAGGTGAACATCATCACCAACGGCACGCTGTTCGA
Source organism: Azospirillum sp. TSO5 (assembly GCF_003116065.1). Lineage (NCBI taxonomy): Bacteria > Pseudomonadati > Pseudomonadota > Alphaproteobacteria > Rhodospirillales > Azospirillaceae > Azospirillum > Azospirillum sp. TSO5. The sequence continues at coordinate 50,987 of NZ_LGQY01000019.1, forward strand.
TGAGCGGCAGTGGGCCTCTTTCCCGGACGTCCAGCCGATGATCGGCTATGTCCGGGTTTCGACCGACGCGGCAACGCAAAAGAACTTCGAGAAGCTGCGGCGTGGCGCTCGGTGGAATGTTTTCCGAGCCAATATGGATTTCATCGCGAAACTGCGCCGTGACGGCAAGATCAGGGAATTCGATACGTCCTTTACCTACCAAGTCGATAATTTCCGTGAAATTCCGGATTTCATATCCTGGTGCTTTTCGTTGGGTTGCGATTACGTTAATTTCGAAAAGCTGGAGAATATTGTATTTTCCATTCGGGACTATCTTGAGAGAGCCGTCCATCTCCCCGGCCACCCCGACCATGACGACTTTCGCGCCGTCCTCCGGCACCCTGCCGTTCACGATCCGCGCGTTCGCTTCGACATTGATCTGGCGAATTTCTGATTTTTCTACCCCATCATCCTCCTACGATGATATTGGAAAGTTACGATGAAGCAGGTGCCTGACGCAGAAGAAACCAGCTTGTGCTTTCACCATGTCATGGTGGTTTGGGGCGACGCATTTATCGATTTCTTCCTGCGTTTTGCGCTTCCCTGCCAGCTTTCTCCGGGGAACATCGCCGGCCTGCGGCATAACCGCAGTTCCAAATACATCATCTACACGACACTCGCCGACATCGACAGGCTGCGCCGCTCCGAAGCCGTGCGGAGACTGGCGACCTACATCGAGGTTGAATATTTCGTCGTCGATCCGGAGGACGTCCATCACTTGTACGGAGGGGACGTCCACAATGTGCTGGCGGCGTTCCATCGCCATGCCGTCGTCCAGGCGGCGGCGGCCAGGGCCTATCTCATCATCTGGGCGCCGGACGCCTTGATGTCGGACGGGACGTTGGCCGAAGTCGAAGCGCAGGCGATGGATGGTGCCGACACCGTGCTGGTCACCGGCCTCCGGACCACGATGGAAGAGATGCTGGGTTGGCTGGAAACCAAGCCGGCGGAATCCTTCTCCTTGTCGTCCGACGACATGGTGCGCCAGGGCATTCGCCACCTGCACCCGATGATCGCGAGCATGGAATGGGGGAGCGAGCGCTTCAACAACCGCTGGCCGTCACAGTTTCTTTGGCGGGGCGGCGACGGGTTGATGCTGGTCCATAGCTGGCATCTCCACCCCCTGATGACCCGGCCCGGCTCGCGAAGCGCGCATTTCGCGACCACGGTCGATGGCGATTATCTGCAAGGCATCGGTCACGGTGCCGGCCGCCGCCATGTCTGTGGCGATTCCCGCAAGATCTGCGTTCTGGAAGTCAGCCGCCGTGATTACGGCGCCGGCTTGCTGTCGGACCTCGCGCCGTTCGATCCCTCCCGTTTTCGTCAGTGGGCCATGTCGGCACTGCAGCCGATCCATTGCGATTTCGTCCGCCACCCGCTGGTTTTCCGTGACGGTCGAGCGACGGACGAGGAGGTCGAAAACTTGTGCGCCGAGGCGGCGGGGATCGTCGGCCCTCTGGCCGATGAGGCGGCCCGCTACATTCCGTATCTGCGGCCCCTGCGCACCCTGGAATCTTTGCGTGGGGCCGGACAGGTGTGGATCTACGGCTGTGGGCAGGCAGGGCGCCGCCTGTCTGCCCGGCTGCGCGCGGCAAGGATCACGATGACGGGATTTCTCGATTCCCAGAACCGCCATGACGATCTCGACGGATACCGGGTGTTGCCCGTTGCCGAATACGCGCAGTGCCGCCAGGCGGACGATGCCGTCATCGTCGCTTCGCAGTTCGTCGAGGAGATCGAGGGGGTGCTCCGGAGCCTGAACATCAGCGATGCATTGAACGCCTCCTATCTGCCCGACGACGGCAGGAGCAGCGAGGGCTTGGCGTTGAGGATCGTCCGCTTCGATCCGGGCGGCTCGGTTTAGAAAGTCATGCGTTTGACAGGAAATACACGACGCTCTCGCCCGATTTTAGGCGATCCGATCCAGAATGGATTCCTGCTACATTCCATCGTTTCATCGCGTTTGCCATGGGGTCCCTGGCGGTTCCGGTCGCAAACATGTTGGATAACCGCCGTCACCGTGACCGGCGCCTTGTATCGAGAGCCGGGATATGAAAGTCGCTGCGTGCCACCTTTGCGGACAGGACGCCTTGATCGAGGTCGAGGCGTTCCGCCGATTTCGGCGCATCACGTCGGATTTCCGGCCCTGGCCCTCCGACGGGCGGCTGGCGGTCTGCTCGGCCTGCGGCGCGGCCCAGAAGATGGCGACGGAGGCATGGCGCCAAGATTGCCACGCCATATACGCCAGCTACGACGTCTATCCCCAGGGGGACGGCAGCGAACAGGTGGTGTTTGCGTCATCGGGGGCCGGCGAAGCCCGTTCGCGGGTCATCCTGCGGCGGCTGATCGACGAACATCGCCTGCCGGAGACGGGATGGCATCTGGATTTCGGCTGCGGCGACGGTAGCCTGCTGCGCAATGCCGCCGCCGTGCTGCCGGGCTGGTGGCGGGCCGGCGCCGAAATCAACGAATCGCGCCGGCCGGAGATCGAGGCGATCGACGGGGTGCGGGAATTCTATGCCGGAAACATAGCGGCGATCCCGACGCGCTTCGACTTGGTCACCACGGTCCATGTCCTAGAGCATTTCGAACAGCCCGCAACCATTGCCGCCATGCTGGCCGGCAAGCTGGCGGCGGGCGGGCTGCTGATGATCCAGACCCCGGATTTGCTGAACAACCCCTTCGACCTGCTCATCGCCGACCACGCCACCCATTTCACTCCGGCCGTGATGCGCCAGTGCCTGGCCAAAGCCGGGCTGGCGCCCCTGGCCCTGACGGCCGACTGGACCCCCAGGGAACTGAGTGTCGTCGCGCGGCGCGCGGAGGTCGGCGCAACCGAAGCCGGCGCGGATTCCGCGATGACGCTGGCATTGGTGGAAAGCCACCTGGACTGGCTGGACAGGCTGGTGGAGACAGCCCGCCAAGCTGCCTCGACGCAGCCGATCGGCCTCTTCGGGACCTCCATCGCAGCCTCCTGGCTGTTTGGCGAGGTTTCAGCGGAAACGGCATTTTTTGTCGATGAGGACGATGCCCGCGTCGGTTCGACTTATCACGGCCGGTCGGTTTTCCACCCGACCCAGGTTCCGCCGGGATCGCGCGTCCTGATCGCCCACACCCCGGTGTTTGCCGAAACGGTGATCGAACGCCTCCTGGCATACGGCCATTTTGACGTGGTGATGCCGCCGCCCTTCGATTGAGGCGAGACCGCGTGGCGGAGGATGCCGTCACACGAAGTCGGCATGCTCCGGATTCAGCCGCGCCACTTCGTCCAGCAGCATGTTCTTGGTATGAGACACGCAGTGATGGGCACAGGAAACACTGGGGTTGAAGCCGCTCAGAAACGCCTGGACCCGCTCCGAGAACCAGAAATCCCTGAACCGTCCCTCATCCAGTTCACCGATGCGCCCGGCGTCGGTATAAGCCTTGTCCTGGCAGGTATAGACGCAGCCGTCGGCGCCGATGACGGTAAGAAACCGCAGCATCGAACAGGACTGATAGAGTTTGGTGAAACGCTCCGGCAATGCGTGGTAATGATCGACGATGCGGAAGCTGTCGGTTTCCAGCCGGCGCGCCTCGACGATCTGGGCGGCGACGGTATCCTGAATGGCGAGATGATAGGCTGCGTTCTCCGCCCCGCTGTTGGCGACGACCACACCCGACAGCTTCACATGGGCAACCCCGACCGACCTGAAGATAGCGCAGGCCTCCGCCACTTTGCCGGCATTCTCCGCACCGATCACCAGATTGACGCCCAGCACGCAGGATGATTTGCGGGCGGTGAAATCGGCCATGTTCTCCAGAAGCTTGGTGAACGCTCCCGGACGGACGCCCCGGGCGCGGGCGTAGGAATCGTCGGTCACCGCGTCGACGGAGACGCGCACCCAGGCACCGTGGGCGGCGAAAGCGTCGGCCATGCGGCCTTTCAGGTTAGCGCCGTTGGTCAGGGTCGCCACCTTGACCCCACCGCCCCCCAGGATCCCGATGATCTCGGGCAGTTCCCGGTAGAGCAGCGGCTCCCCTCCCCCAGAAAAGGTGACGGCCTTGACCCCCATGCTCACCAGATCCGTGGCGATGCGGCGCAGGGTTCCGACAGGCAGACGAGCCTCCTCGTCCATCTCGTCGCCCAACTGCAACCCGTCGGCACGATAGGCGCAGTACCAGCAGGAATGGTTGCAGCGGTTGATCGGCTTGATGCGGATGTGAAGAGGGGCCGAAGGCATCTCCGCCAACCAGGATGCAACCTGGTCCGGGTGGCGGAATACCTTGGCGGCGCTATAGACACTGCCCTCGCTCATCACTGCGATCCCGGTTCGACTGTACGACGGTGGCAGGCAATTTCCGCCAGAGACACCCACGAAACGGGGGGGTGGCGCAAAGCCCTTTTCCACTTTCCGTTAAACCATATGTCGAACCTAAATAACAGGGGAACGGCACCACCTTTGCTTACGGGGCCGGACGGCAAAAGCTGCACTTCGGTGTTCCGCAAGGCAGCTCATCGCCTGCGGTCATCGGAAATGAATATAATCCTCCATATACTCTTCAAAGGTCTGGCGCTTGAAGAGATCGATTGCGTACCGGGTATCCCGATTCACATGCTGCAGATCGAAGTGGCGAATGACGCTTGGGTGGATTGGAATCTCGAAGCTTATAAGCTCTCCCAATTGGCGTAGTATTTTCTCGTCGAGCTTTTTTATGCCTAGCATATCGAATATCTGATTTGCCATATGAAAAATCGTGTAATTTCCCACATGATTCATTGTTATGAAAGTTTTTTCCTTACGAAAATTATCCATAACATAATCAAGAACTTTTATTTTTGTGTCTCTCTCCTTATCTTTCTGAATTTCAATACTTTTTCTCAACAATCCATCCACATCGGTAACCGATGGGATGTCAAGATTCATGTATTCCTCAAGAATTTTCCCGGCAGGAATTCCTTTGCGTATTTTGGACAAGACCCAGGCATCGCCATATGGATATTGAGGAGGAATCAGTTCCGGCGTCGGCTCATTGGTGGCGCACTCGTTGCGCGTGTCATAGCAATGAAATGGCCATAGGGCGGGAAAGACCGGATAAGGATAGGAGATGCGCTGGACATGCTTCGGAATCGACCGCAGCAACGACCGGTAGGCTTCCTCGTTTCCCCAATCGGCCCAACCGGGCGGGTGGAAGGCGACGACTTCCGCCTCTGCCAACTCCTCGTCCGGGATGCACAGATCGGCCATGAACTGCTGATGGCGGTCGGTGCGATATGCCTTGAACCGGTAGGCCCGGCGGAAGTCCGGATTCCGCAGAAGCAAATACTGAAGGCCGAAGCTGATGCAGGTTCCAATCAGCACAAACAGCTTTCGCCTGTCATCCGACCGCGAGGTCATCGTTGGATCACCTTTCCGCTTCTCGACAAAATCCGGCCGATGAGATCGACCAGCTCGCCTACGGTCTTCACATACGATGCTTCGCTTCCATCAATGGATATTCCCAGGCGTTTTTCGATCTCAAGGATGATGCGGACATGGGACAGGGAGTCCCAGCCATCCACGTCGGCCGCCGTCGTCTGCTCATCGACCAGGATGTCGGGGTCGAACAGAGCCGTGCGGATTGCGGCCTCCACCTGCCGGATCACGGCCATCCGGTCGTCATCTGTCTGCATTCTGGGTACTCGCTTCCGTTCGGACCGTCATCAGGTCCTGGTAACGCTTCAGGTTTTCGTCACGGGCCAGCTTCCCGCTGCTGGTCTTGACCAGCCAGCCGGGAGAAACGAAATCCACCCGGGGGTTGAGGCCGGTACGTTTCACGACCGCCGAGCGAAGTTCGCGCGCGACCTCACGCCTGTCAGACCGCGTGGCCGCATCATCCGGTTCCAGAAGCTCCGCAAGAATCAGGATGTCCTCCGATCCCGATGTGCGGTTGTACAGGGGAAGGGCGACAGCCCGCCCCGGTTTGATCCCGCGCACCTGCAGGGCGATCGCCTCTATATCGTGAGCGTAGACATTCCGTCCATTGACGATGATGACGTCCTTGAGCCGACCGGTGACGAACAGCTCGCCGTCCGATAGAAAACCGCAATCTCCGGTCGCGAACCAGCCGTCGTCCAGCGCTCCGGGCGCGGAGCCGGCCTTTTGCAGATACCCATCGAACACGCAAGGACCGGCGATCATGATCTGACCAACTCGATCCTCCGGCAACGGTTTCCCCTGGCCGTCGGCAATCTTGATCCGCACTCCCGGCAATGGACGCCCCACGGAGAGGAGAACTTGCTGTCGTCCGCCCGATGCCGCCTCAACGACAGAACCGTCGGTCGCCAGCCTGTCGCCATCCACCGACATCCGCCGGACAACGTGCCCCGACACCGTCACCGCGAACACCGCCTCCGCCATCGCATAGCAGGTCAGGAGTTGCTCATGTCCAATCCCCCAGCCCTTGAAGTGCGTCACGAAACGGTCATGGGATTCCGCGCGGCACACTTCGGAACAGTTGATCAGAGCCCTCACACGGCCAAGGTCCAGAGACGGCTGGGGTTCCACGGTCAAGGCCAAATGGTTGAAAGCGAAATTAGGGAGGAACGCCAGCGTGCTGCCACGGGCCGCTATCATCTCCAGCAGCAGGCGCGGCTTGGCGGTCCAGGTGAATGGGCAGACCATATCCACCGGTATTCCCACGATCAGCGGAACGATGAAGCTGCCGATCAGGCCCATGTCGTGATAGAGGGGGAGCCAACTGGATATCCTGTCGGCCGGGGAAAGCCCCAGGGCGGAGGTCAGCGCCTCCGCTTGCGCCAGAACCTTGGCATGGCTGAGGGGGACAGCCTTGCGCAGGCCCGTCGTCCCCGAACTGTACTGGATAAAAGCGGTATCGTCCCCGCAGGTTTTGGGTCGGGACATCCGTTCGGGGGAAAGAGGCGGGCCTTCGGGAACCTCTTCGCACAGTATCCACGTGACGGGCGGAAGCGCGTCCATACCGGCAACCACCGCCTCCACAGACATCCGATCGACGACGACGGCCGTAGCGCCGCTGCCCTCCATCAGGGCCGACAGATGGCTGACATACAGGTCCGGCTGCAGCTTGGACGTCATCGGCGACAGAAAGCCGGGCACCGCACCATGCATCATCGCTCCGAGGAAGGCCGACGTCGCTTCGGGATGGGTCCCCATGAGTATCAAGACCCGCTCGCCCGGCCGGACCCCGTAAGCAGCGAGAGCGCAAGCGTGGTCGTGAGCACGCTGCAGCAAGCGGCGGCAGGTCCATTCGTCCCATAGCCCATCGTGATAGAACGCCAGGGCAATTTGGTCCGGCACCGCCACGCTCCGGTCGATCAGACTGGCGAGGATGTTCATCATTCCTATTCACCGTGTCGGATGAAGCAGTGTCTCCGCACGAGAAAGAGCACCCCAGCCCACACCGCGACTGCCGCCATACCGCAGTTCCCTTACCCCACGATCTTCCACGACCCGTCGGGCTGGCGGCAGGCGGTGCCGAAGGCCTGTTCGGTGCGGCCGCCGACGACGATGGTCTGCTGGAACTCGCGGCAGTAGGCGCCGGAGCCGTCATAGCCGTCCTTGACCGGCACGATGACGCCCTGGTTGCCGGACTGCGGGTTGTTCCAGGTGATCCGCTGGCCGATGGGGGCGCTGTAGGCCTGGGTCGCGGCACGGTCGGCATAGGCCTGGTCGGCACGGTCGAGCGAGGCGCCGAGTTCCCGCCCGGCGAAGGCGCCGAGCAGTGTGCCGATGCCGACCGCCACCAGCTTGCCCGAGCCGCCGCCGAAGCGCGAGCCGATCAGGCCGCCGGCGACGGCGCCGCCAACGGTGCCGAACCCTTCCTTGCTACCCATCGACCCGGTCTGGCAGCCGGCGAGCGTGGTGGACAGCGCAAGAACCGCCACGGCGGCGATACGGGGGAAGCGGGACTGGGCACGCATTGGAGGACTCAATCTTTGTTCCGAGGGTTGTTCCCTCCGGTTATAGCGCAAGCGGGACCGTTTGTGCAGCAGCCCTTGCCATTCCTCCGAACCGGTTCCAAAGGCCTGCGGAGGCGCCAACGACGCGAAAGCCGCACCCGGGCCCCGGTCACATCGGATTGGTTTCGGATCGGATTGACACGCTCTGCCCTTTCCCGGCCAACAGATCGAAGAGGGAGACGATGAACAGCGGCGTCAGCAGGCCCAGATAGCGGTCGGCGGCGGCATCCGCCCCCACCATGATGCTCACCAGCGCGATCATCACCGCCAGTGCGACGATGACGCCAAGGAAATGACGGTCCCAGCCAGCCAGCCCCCGGCGCAGGGACAGCAGCGCAACACCGCCCCACAGCAGCATCAGGTTCATCTTCACCAGAACCCGGGCAAACTTCGCCATCACCGCCGGGTTGGCGATGCGAGTCGTCAAGATGCCGGGCCATCGGGTCGGGGAGATCTGTTGCAGGTCAGTGCGGAGAACCGGAAGGACAGAGCCGCGCAGAACGAAGTAGGCTGCCATCGCGGCGACGGACGCGGCCAGGAGCGCGGTCAGAAAACGCCGACGCGGCAATGCAAGGGGCGGTGCAAGATCACGACGGCGCGACAGCAGCTCGGCCCCGGCAAGAGTGGCGAAGATCGGCAGCACCAATTCCCGCTGGAACACCGCCACCGGCAGCACCAGCAGGGCCGCATAGGCACTCCGCCCGTCCGCCCGGTAGAAATAAACACCGGCGGCGACGAGGAACCAGCTCCATCCCTCCGTCAACGGGGCGATCACATGGAACATCAGTGGTCCCGAGAGCAGCAGCAGGCCCACCGCCGACGCTCCCGGCAGCGACACTCCATCCAGAGCCCATCCGTCGGTTCGCCCCGCACAATCCCGCGCCACGGTGGCGTAAACGAATCCCCCGGCGGCAACCAACCCAAGGAAATTCGCCAGAAGCAAAGAAAAGAAGACATCTGCGCGATAGGACACTCCTTCGAAAACGGTAAAGTGATCGAAGGCAATGTCGTTTGAGAATACGAATCCTGACTTCAGGATGACATGGGCGATGGCGGCCGTCAGTTGCCGCATGGCGAATGGTGCACGCACCGCACCGAAATCCAGCGGGTCCAAAGCCATGACGTGATAGCTGCGGAAGTCATTGCCACCCCCAAGCCAGGGCACCTGGAACTTGTGGGCGTAGAAGAACAATGGATAGCCCAGGATGACGGTGAGCCCTAGACCGGTCAGAACCCGGCGTTCACCTTCATGCATTTACCGTCTTTCCTTTCGGCATGTCCGCCATCTTCCCGGCTGCATGCCCCCAAGAACTGTTTTTCCAAGCCATGCCCCTCAGGGCCCGCTCCCGGCGGACGCTACGCTATGGCCTCCAAGGCCAATTCGGGATTGCCGTCCTCGAAGAAGCGTCCCTCGTTCTCCAGTTCGGCGAAGGCGGGATGGCTGGCATCCCCGAACCGGCACCGCCGTACCGACCTAAATCCGGCGTTCGTCAGCGCGTCTGCCAAAGCGCCTTCATCCCACATCCACAGATGCCGGCTGCGGCCGAGCAGCCGCTTCAGCATGCCGAACGGTCCACGCTCCTCCTCCTCGATGCCCAGCATCGTGGAGCGCATCAGCGCGATCGAAGCGTCGGGCATGCCGGCCCCGCGCGCCTTGACGTAGGCATCAACCCGCCAGGACAGATCGGGCACGATCAGGCGGAACACCCCTCCCGGCTTCAGCATCCGCCGTGTGTTGCGCAAAGCCGTCAGGCAATCGCGATGGGACAGATGCTCCAGAACATGGCTGGCATAGACGCAGTCTACGGACCCCGGGGCGAAGGGCAAGCCTTTCACGATGTCGCCGTAGCGGGCCAGAGTTGGAAAGCGCTCCGCGTTCTTGAAGCAGAAACGGCCGACAAGGGGCAGGCGCTCGAACCAAAGCGTCGGAGATGCATCGAAGTTGCACCAGCTTTCCGACACCGACCAACCGCAACCGAACTGCACCAATACCGGCTGTGGCCCCTGCATCTCCGCGCCGTGCATTTCCGGCTTCGCATCATCCGCTGTGGCGAAGGAAGGCATTCGCCAGTTGCCCGATTCCGTTCATTTCTGCGGCTTTGGTCTTAACATGGTTGCAGCGCGTCGCAAAGCTTTCGTGTAAAGACTGAGAGGGAGTTGATTACCTCGGAATATCTGATGAGCGGCTCGGCAGTCACAGGCGAAGTCCATCCGACGGTTCCGGCAGACGCATGAACGACGGGCTCGTCCTTGCACCGCCCCGGCCGGCCCCCCTGGTTCCGCCAGTCGACACGGGGTCGCGGCGTCGCATCGTCCTGCATGATTACGGTGGCTATTCCTTTCCAATCCAGCTCGCACGCTGGCTGGCCGGCCAGGGTCATGAGGTGCTTTACCTTTATTCCGCCGATGTCGAGGCACCGCGCGGCCGTCTGGCGCAATCAGCCGGGGATCCGGCCGGGCTGCGGATCGAAGCGGTGAGCACCGGCCGTTCCCTGCCGAAATATGCGCTGCTGCGGCGCTGGTGGCAGGAGATGGACTATGGCGCCAGGCTGGGGGCGCGGACCACCGCGTTCCGCCCCGACGTGGTGTTGTCGACCAACACGCCGCCGGCCGTGCAGGCAGCACTGCTGAAGGCGCTGCGAAAGCGGAACCTGCCTCTGCTGTGCTGGGTCCAGGACATCTTTTCGGTCGGCGCCGCCGAAATCCTGAAAGGCAAGCCGGCCCTGCTGCGTTGGGCCGCATGCCGTTTCCTGGAGCGGGTGGAATTCGCCACGATGCGGGACGCCGCCGGTCTGGTCGTCATTTCCGAGGATTTCCTGCCGGTGCTCGCCCGGTACGGCGTCCGTCATCCGCGCAACGCCGTGGTGGAGAACTGGGCGCCCCAGGGAGAAATCCGCCCCCTGCCCAAGGACAACCCCTGGTCCCGCGCGCATGGCCTGGCGGATCGTTTCGTTTTTCTGTGTGCCGGCACGATGGGAATGAAGCACAACCCGGACCTTCTGGCCGCCCTGGCCCGCAGTTTCCGCAACGACCCGGAGGTCCGGGTGGTCGTGGTCAGCCAGGGAATCGGCCGTCGCTGGCTGGAGACCGTCAAGCAGGCCGAAGCTCTCGACAATCTGCTGCTGTTCGATTTCCAGCCTTTCGAGACCCTGTCGCAGGTTCTGGCCAGTGCGGATGTCGGGGTGGTGGTGCTGGAGGCGTTCGCCGGCACATTGTCGGTGCCGTCCAAGGTCTACAGCCATTTCTGTTCCAACCGCCCCATCCTGGGAGCGATTCCGGCGACCAACCACGCCCACCGGCTGATCCGCGACCGGAAAGCTGGACTGTGCGTGGAACCGACGGACGAAACGGGCTTCATCGCCACCGCCATGCGCTTGCGCCAGGATGCCGCCCTGCGGCAATCCTACGCCGACGGACAGGCCGCCTATGCCGCGGAGGCCTTCGACATCGACCGCATCGGCGGCCGCTTTTCCGCTCTCATCGAAGAGTGCTGCCAGCCGGCCGCCGCCTGATACCGTGGAGCGTAAAGCCTGGCGCATCAGGCTTTACGCTCGTCCGGATCACATGCGGGCGCCAATGCGCAGCAGCGCCACGCCCTGGCTGAAGCCGACGTCGGGCTTGTCGGACGTGCGGCGGCGGAAGCCGACCTCGCCGCCGACATACAGTTCCGGCTGCAGGGCGTAGACCGCACGGACCCGCGTGTCATAGGTCCAGTTCGTCTGGTTGGCGCCCTTGAAGTCGTCCTGGAAGACGCTTGCCGTCCCGGTCAGGATGATGTTCCGCTGCATTTCGTGGCGGATCAGGACACTGGCGCCGGTATGGATCATGCCGGACGCGTTGAGGGTGATCGTTTCCTGCACCGAGCGTTCCAGCGAGAGCGCGACCACGGTCATGCGGTTCGGCGTCCAGTTGAGGACCGACTTCAGGGCCAGTCCCGACGGATCCTTGAACCGTGAATCCTCGTAGTCCTGCTTCAGGTAACCGACCAGGAAATCGCCGCGCACCAGCTGGGTGATGTCGACGCCGATACCGGTTTCGGCCCGCCAGCCGCTGCTGGAGCGGTTGTAGCCGGCGCGGTCGCGGCTGGAGTCATACTGGCGCCGATTGACTTCGACCTGCGCCACGGCAGCGTAGCCGGGGAACATCTCGTAGGAACCGCGGCCCATCGCCCCGAACTCGTTCCGATCGCGGTCGGAATTGTCGATGGTGGTGCCGGTGGACGTGTCAACGTCGCCGAACAGGCGCCGTGCGCCGTTGACCTCGCCCGAGAAGGTGTAGCGGCCGACCTGGTACTTGGTCCCGGTCCGCCCGCCGAAGCCGTAGGTCCGGGTGGGCGACTTGCCGTTCACCGCATCGGGGCTTCCGCGGTCCTCATAGGTCTGGTAGGCGTCGAACGACCCCGTCCCTTCCCAGTCGCGGCTGAAATCGTAGCGCCCGGCGACATTGGTCGAGGCATCCAGGTGATTGTCGTCCGTATAGGTCGCGAACAGCGACTGCTCCGCCCGCGCGCTGATGTTCAGCATATGGTTGGTAAAGCGGGAGCGCAGCTGGAATTCCGGCGCGATCCGGGTAATGAAATCCGATTTCTTATCAGTTGAACGAGCGTAAATGTTACTATTATAACCTTCGCTCACTTCAATTTGCGGAAGCAGCAGGAACGAACCGAGTTCGATGCCCTTGGGCTGATAGGAATCATCGATCTGCTTTTCGTCGTCCTTTCCGCCGGTCTTTTCCTCGGGATTCGTTTCCTGGAGGATTTTGGCCGAATTGGCGCGGCGAGGATCGGCCTTGTCTTGTGTCTTGATGCTTTGCGCGTGTAGCGGCAGGGTCCAGACCGCCGCAAGCGCAACCAGCGAAACCGCCGTCAGGGGCTTGGTCATCGATGTCCGGACGGACCCGGACCGCATCGTCTTTTCCTCGCCACGAAACAGGTCGTTGATAAAATGCCGGGTGCGTGGCCAAGCGACGTTCATATGCGGGATCCTCGACGTCCGTTATGGTTCTGATCGGAATTGGTAGGTCCTATACCCATAGGGGGGTAACATTTTTCTCGACGTCAATCTAGAGGCGGTAAAATTCTCTCTCACAAAGCAACCTTGAGCCGCCCAGGCGTCATAGGCCCACCTATGGAAACTAGAATTTTCCGTCAAGTCTGTAAAATTTAAGATTGGCATCGCGGGCGCGCTGCTTTCCGGTTGCTCATCACCTTGCCGCGGAGGCGACGTGGGAATGGCCTTGCCGATGGAGGTCGCGATGCTCCGACGCCGCCGGGGCGCCGTCAGGTCGGATTTCCGGAAAGCTCCGCCGAACGCCCAAGGCTGGGCGAAATTGCCCCGGCCATGCTCCCCATGGTTCTCGCGCTTCCGGGATGAGGCCGATACAGAAAATTGGGGAAGTGAATCCACTCGTCCCGCAGACGGGCTTTGCCCGGCAGACCTCATCCCTGCCAGGTTTCCGCTTCCTTGATTGCAGCCGGGGGTATTTCTCTTCCAATAGAGACATATGGTTCGGATATGGCGCTGCTATGATTCGCAGTTGCATCGCTTTAAATGATGGATTAACTCTTTTAGACGATTTGTGCTGTTCGTACGGCATTGTTGGCGAACCGAATCGATCGGGATCGCCGCTCGATTCGATGGATCTATTGATATGAACCAGCTTTCCCGACGTGTTGGCGCCTCTCTGTTGACGATGCTGCTGCTCAGCGCCTGCGGCTCACTGTCGTCGACAGTCGGCGATTTCCCGAGCGAGCCGGCTCCGGCCAAGATCGCAAACCCGGCCGAAGGGTACCTCCTGGAACCCGGCAACCGCGTTCGCGTCATCGTGTTCAACGAATCCAACCTGTCGGGCGATTTTACGGTGGATCCGGCCGGCAACATCGCCATGCCGCTGGTTGGCAACATCGCGGCGAGCGGCGTCACCGCCAAGGCCCTGTCCAAGCGCATCGAAGATGCCTTGAAGCGCGACAACTACATGCAGGTCCCGAGTGTGGCGGTGGAGGTGCAGACCTTCCGGCCCTACTATGTGCTCGGCGAGGTCCGGCAGCCTGGCGAGTTCCCCTACACCACCGGCATGACCGTTTTGAGCGCGGTTGCCCGGGCTGGCGGCTATGATTACCGCGCCCGCCAGGGAGAGGTGGTGCTGGTTCGTCCGGCCGATAACGGCGAAAAGGAGTATCGCGCGACGGAGCGGACCCCCCTGCTGCCCGGCGACATCGTGAAGGTTCTGGAGCGCCGCTTCTGATTGCGCGCCCAATCCAGGAAGAAAGAAAGCCGGCCTTCCTCATGGAAGGCCGGCTTTTTTGTTCCTCTCTCGACCGCTCGCCATCGTCGATCCGGCGAACAGGGATTCAGGAAGTCCTCCCTCGCACGGCACCGGTCAGCTTGGGCTTGACGTGAAGATGGTGGTGGGAGGCGTGATCGTCTCGATAGTGGACGACTGGGTCTGCTGCTGCTGCGTCTGCTGCTGTTGCTGTTGTTGCGTCTGCTGCTGCGCTTGATTGTTCTGGGGTTGGTTCTGCTGCGGATTCGCGGCAACCGTGGGGGGCTGACCGTTGAGAATGTTGCTGATCGCCGTGGCGTTGCTTGGATTCGCCTGATTGAGCGACGTCAGCGTGCTCGCCTGGTTCAGGGTCTGGACGACGGTGGTGGTCACGTTGGGAGACGCCGCGATGACGGCTTGCGACGTGGCCGCGCTATAGGCATTGGCCATGACGCTGATCGCCGCTTGCGGAGACGACTGATAAACCACCGGGTTGGAAACGATCTGCGTCACACCGGTCGCGATGCCGGCAACGGACTGCGGAGCCACACGCTGCGCATCGGGAGTGATGGCGATCCGGGCGGCGATCGTCACCACGCTCATGGTTTCCGTCGGAGACGACGTCTGCACCGGCTGCGCCTGGACGGTCTGGACCGCGGCACTGGCAATCTGCACCGCGACGGCCGGAGCGAGCGGGAGCACCTTTTCAGCCGTGGCGATGGCCTGGGCACTGATCGTGGCGGCGACGGTCGGGTTGTTGATGGTGGCCACGGCCGAAACCGCCGCGGCAGCCACTCCCGCGGCGGCCAGCGGGGCCACCTGCTGAACCCCGGGGGCCACGAAGATCCGGGCGGCCGTGGTCAGAACGCTGACCGTCTGCTGCGGCGAGGAAGATTGCACCTGGGTTCCCCGCACGCTCTCCACCGCGGCGGCGGCGGCCTGGATCGCCAGTTGCGGATTGGTGGGCAGCAGCTTTTCCGCAGCCGTGACGACCGCCTGGGCCAGTGCCGCTTCACGCTGGGGATTGTTTGCGGACAGGGTGGTGATGGCCCGGCCGATCTGCTCCGGATTGCCCGACAGCACGGCGGCCCGCAATGCGGGGGGAAGCGCGTTCAGACTGTCGTTCTGGGCCTGGCCTTGGCCTTGGCCCTGCCCCTGGGCTTCGCGCTGGGCTTGGGCCGCTGCCGGCATGACAAAGCCGGGATATGCAAAGCAGGCGATCGTGGCAGCCATGGCCAACGTCCTGATTGAAGCCTTCATTGCAAATCCCCTTTGCCAATCAGGTTGCGTCCGAATAGCCTTTATTAACACGACACCGCCAGGGGATTGCAATCCAATATCCCATGCTCCACCCGGCGGCGGCCTGCCGGATCGGTGCCATCACCTGACGCCGATCCGCCGGACGTAATTGGTAATCTCGCTTGCGCTCAATCCGGCCAATGCCTGCTGGACCAAAGCCGCCCCCTCTTCGCCTCCACCCAGGCGAGCAATCTCGTCGGGCGACATCACCCACACCTTACGGATTTGCCCAGTCAACAGAGCCCGGGTTTCGTCCGACAGCACCGGCAGCAGCCTCATTCCGATCCTGAGCCGCCAGATCATGAGATCGGGGTCGAAAGCCCCCGAAAGAAGCGACAGGCGCAGGGCATCGGCGGCTCCCTGCCGGTTGCCGGCCCGTTCCCGCAGAACCGCCAGCACCGCCCAGCCATGGGGCTGGACCGGACCGCGCGACAGGCTGCGCTCAATCGCCTCGGCAGCCGCAGCGAACAGGCGGTCGCGCTCGCTTCCCTCCGGCGCCGCTTCCGCCTGCCGAATCAGCAGCAACCCTCTTTCGGCCTCGCGGTCGGCGGTCGGCATCCAGCGGTCGGCATCCTCACGGGCGGCAACCGCAGCGGCAAGATCGTTCCATGCGACCGGCCGCTGCCGGGCCAAATCCCACAGGGTGTTCTGATCGCCAGCCACCAGCACCCCCGCAACGAATTGCGGTATGCCGAAGACCAGCAATGCAAGACCGGCAAGTCCCATCACGGCTACAGGGAGAATGGGAGCCCTCTTCCGCCCTCCCTGCGAAACGCTATCGGCTTTATTCTGAGTAATACTCATTGTATCGCCCATAATATTGACCATAGTCGTTATAGCCGTATCGCGAATGCTTTCTCTGGTTGAGCTGGGACAGAACGATCCCGGACGGGGTGACCCCGCTGCCTTGCAGAAGCTTCAGTCCGTTGCGCACGGCATCGCGGGAGGTGGAGTTCCAGCGCACCAGATAAATGACCTGGTCGACCAGCGAGGCGATGATCCGCGTGTCCGACACCGCCAGAACAGGAGGCGTATCAATGATGATCCGGTCATAGCGGGTCAGCAATTCATGCAGGATGGCTTCCATCGCCGGGCCGGTGATCAGTTCGGCGATGTTGCCTTCGCGGCCCGCGGGCAGGAAATCGAGGTTGCCGGCCACACCGGGCAGGATCAGCTCATCCAGCGCCGCCTCCTTGCGCAGCAACTGGACCAGACCACGGTTGCCATCCACGCCGATCGCCGAATGCAGGCGCGGACGATGGATGTCGGCGTCGATCAGCAGGACACGCCCTTCCATCTTCGAGAACATGTGGGCCAGACAGAGCGAGGCGAAGGATTTGCCTTCCTTGGGCACCGAGGAGGTCACCATGACGATCCGGGTGGTTCCGGCATCGGCAAGGGTGATCGCCGTGCGCAGGCTTCGCACGGCATCGGCAAGGGCGGAGCGCGGCTTGCGCAGCAGCTCGTCGATCGGCTTGCGCTGTGCGCCCCGGTGCAGGGGGATCATCCCCAGCACCGGCAGGCCGCTCAGTTCCTCGGCCTCGTCGCTGGAGCGGACGGTGGAATCGAGACGGTCCAGTAGGAAGACCAGCCCCAATCCGAACATCAGGGCCAGCACCGCCACGATCTGGATC
Organism: Azospirillum sp. TSO5; assembly: GCF_003116065.1. NCBI lineage: Bacteria > Pseudomonadati > Pseudomonadota > Alphaproteobacteria > Rhodospirillales > Azospirillaceae > Azospirillum > Azospirillum sp. TSO5. The sequence goes on from NZ_LGQY01000019.1 coordinate 68,177, forward strand.
GTCTGCATCTCGCGCGGATAGGATTTGCCGACCGGCAGATCGGCAACGGCCACGATGCGGGCATTCGCACGCTGCATCTTTTCCTGCTCGGCCTCGCGCTTGAACCGGGCAAGGAAGGATTCATACAGCGTGCGGTTGGCTTCGGCTTGCCGCTCCAGCTCGCGCATCCGCACCTCGGCTCCGCCGGCGACATTGGCCTGCTGGCGCACACTCTCCAGCTGCCGTTCCAGCGAACGCATGCCGGCGGCCGCGACCTCGACATCGTTCGACAGGGAGGCCGAGATCTTGTCGACCTCCGCGCCGATCCTGCCGCGGATCTCGTTCACCTCGGCGCGCAGGCCGACCAGGCGCGGATGGCGGTCGCCATAGATCTTGAGCGCATCGGACATTTCGCGCGTCAGGCTGGCCTCCTGCTCGCGCAGACGCTGGATCAACGGGGATTGCAGCACGTCGCTGGTCGCTTCGGCGTTGCCGCGGGATCGCAGGACCGATCTGGCCTGATCGAGACGGGCCTGTTTCTGAGCCAGATCCGCGCGGGCGAGCACCAGACGGGAATTCAACTCCGACAGCTGCTGATCGGTCAGCGTCACCTGCCGGTCGTCCTTGCGGCGCAATCCGTTGGCCGCCCGGTAGTCCTCGACGGCATTCTCCGCGGCGGCGACATCCTGACGCAGGCTCTCCAGCCGCTCGCCCAGCCAGCCGGACACACGGCGGGCATCCTCGAATCCTGCCTCCAGCCGGTCGAGCAGATACATCTCGGCCAGGGTGTTGGCGATCAGTGCCGCCTTTTCCCGGCTTTCCGACGTATAGGACACGGTGATGATGTAAGACCGGCGCTGAACCTGCACATTCAGACCCCCGAGGAACGCGCGCACGATCTGTGCCCGGCCCATGTCCTTTTCCATCGACGCGCTTGGCTTGGCCTCCTCCTGAGGGCCGGACAGCCATTCACGCGGAATCCAGCTGGTCGGGCTGAGCAGAGTGGACAGGGCATTGGCGAACGGACGCGGCGGACGCAGGCTGCCGTTGAACTCCGGGTCCGTATCCAGATGCAGCTTCTCCACCACGCGATGCGCCAGCATGGGGGAGGAAAGCAGGGCCGCTTCCGTCTGCATGACGCTGTCGGTCAGCATGAACCCCCGGAAGGCGTTGCGATCGGCAAGCGCGTCACGCGCCTCCGGTGCCTCGACCACGAGGCTGGTGGTGGCGGTGAAGCGCGGCGGAACCTGCTTGAGCAGCAGGATCGTCGGCGCGAGCGCCAGGACCAGGCAGGCCAGGACCAGGTGCTTGCCGCGCCAGGCCACCCGCCACGCCCAGCGCAGATGCTGGCGCAGGTCGTCCTGGAAACCACCCCCGCCCGCTCCGGCGTCCTGATGTCCTGCATGGCGCGGAACGCGGGCGCTCGCGACCGGTGTCAGTCCGCGCGCCGACCTGCCGTCGGACGATGCCGTAGCCTGCCCATGCCGCTCCACGATCATGCCTTCGCCTGAATCAGGCATTGTCGATCCCCCTCAAGCACGAGCGCGCTCAACACACCCGTCACATAAGCCCCCGTGTCGACACCGATACGGTTCGAAAGCAAATCCGGCTCATCCGTCATCGTATGGCCGTGGACAATGATTTTCCCATGGAACCGGGAATCGGAGAGGAACGGTTCACGGATCCAAAGCAGATCCGAGGCCTGCTGGCGGTCGAGCGGCCGGCCGGGCCTGATCCCGGCATGGACGAACAGGTAATCGCCAAAGGTCACGCTCGTCTCCAGCCCCTCCAGGAACTGGCGGTGATGCTCGGGAAACACGTCGGCGAACCGATCCCGGACCTCCAGGCACCGGCGGCGCTCGCGGATTCCGGCCGAGGCCCGGATCCCGTAGCTGGCCAGGGTCTCCACGCCGCCGTAGTTCAGCCAATCGGCCGCGCCGGCCGGATCCCTCAGGAAATCGAGCAGAACGGCCTCGTGGTTGCCCATCAGGAAACGCCAGGAGATGCCGCGGGGCAGCGCCCCGCCGCACAGGCGTTCCAGAACGCCCTGGCTGTCTGCGCCGCGATCGATGTAGTCGCCCAGAAAGACGACGACCGGTTCCAGCCCGGACTCCCGCGCCTGCTGCGCGTCCGCGGTTATCGACCCCAGCATGTCGTTCAGCAGGCGCAGTTCGCCATGAACATCGCCCACGGCATAGACCCGCAGGCCATCGGGCACCCGCGGCGGCAAAACGGGCCGCGGCGAGGCACGTCTCCATCCGAACAGAACGTCTCGCCAATCCGCCAAGACCAACCGCCCCTCATTGCTCCCGCTCAGAGCCTTGCACCACGCAGGGACCTCCGTCCCGCGTGGCGAGCAATACCACTTTTTGGTACACTACCGATAGGGGGGGCGATCCGTTATCACGACCCATGCGGACGGGAGCCAAGCCATTCTGTTCACGAATGGAGAAGCTGATTACACTCCCCCGGCTTTTCCCGCTGTCCTGTGTGACCCCAATGGCCATCAGCACTTTCCTGTTCCGGTTTCTTCTGGCCGTTGTCCTGCTCGCCCCGCTGCCGCTGGGCAGCAACCGCCCATGGTCATGGAGCCTGCTGGTGGTTCTGATCGGCGTTCTGCTGGTCATCTGGGCGGGTGGAGCCGCAATCGGGTGGATAAGAATGCCGATCCCGGCGCGCCGTGTGTGGCCGATGGGCCTGCTCTTCGTCCTGGCGCTCGGCTGGGCCATCCTGCAGACCCTGCCCGTGACGCCGCCATGGATGTGGCATCCCTTGTGGGCGGAGGCGGGCGGTGTGCTCGACACCGTTCCACCCTCCGGCGTCGTCAGCGCGGATCCGGCACTGACCCGGACGGCGATCCTGCGCCTGGCGGCCTATGGCGGCGTCTTCTGGCTGGCCGTGCAGCTCGGGCGCGACCGAAACCGGGCCCGCGAGGCGGTGGTGGCGCTGAGCATGGCCGGCGGCCTCTACGCGGTCTATGGATTGATGGTCCATCTCACGGGATCGAGCAGCATTCTCTGGCTGAGGAAGTGGGCCTATCTCAACGACCTGACCGCAACCTTCGTCAACCGCAACGCCTACGGCGCCTACGCCGGGCTGGGCCTGCTGTGCTGCATCGGCCTGTTCGTCAACGCGTTGCGTCCCCGGCGCGCCGGACAGGAGCGCCATGCCCATGATCTGGCCGAGACGCTGCTGTTCCAGGCCATCCCTTATCTGTCCATCGGGCTGATCATCGCGTCGGCGCTGCTGCTGTCCCATTCGCGCGGGGCCTTCCTGGCGACCGGGGCGGCGCTGGGCATTCTGCTGCTCCTGCTGTGGATGGCGAAGGTGGTCCCTTTCCGGATGGCGCTGCTGCTCGCTGCGGTGATCGGCGTCGTGGCGGTGGTGGCGGTGGGGGTGAGCGGCGAGGAGACGCTGTCGCGTCTGGTCGAGCAGACCAACACCCAGCAGGAGACCGGGCGCGTCAATGTCTACCGCCTGACACTCGAGGCCATCGGCGACGCTCCTTATACCGGGATGGGGCTCGGAGCCTTCCGCCCCGCCTTCCGGATGTACCGCGACACCAGCCTGATCGAGCCGGTGACCTGGGAATACGCCCACAATGTTCCGCTGGAGCTGGCCATGGATCTCGGCATTCCAGGGGCGGCGCTCTTCGGGCTTTCCCTGGCCGGAATCGCTGCGGTGTGCCTGTATGGACTGCGGCACCGTCGCCGCGACCGGCTCTATCCGGCTTTGGCCCTGGCGGCGATGGTCTTGGTGGGCGGGCACGGGCTGGTGGATTTCAGCGCGCAGATCCCCGCCATCGCCGTCACCTTGTCCTTCCTGCTCGGGATCGGCTTCAGCCAATCCTGGAGCAGCAACGAGCATGGCCGGGATGACGGGGAGAAGGCGCAGACCGCATAGCTTGGCACCGCCTAGCCTGGCACCGCATGGCCCGGCAGGTCAGGGCTGCCCCCGGCTCAGCAGCAGATCGGCCTGCACGATGCGACCGTCGCGGGTGCGGGCCAGGCCGCCGATGCCGGTCAGCCTGAAACCACGGGCATGAAGATGCGCCACCACGGCATAGGCCAGCGGCTGCCCGTCGTAAAGCGCGGTGAAGGACACCTCGACATAGACATGATCCACCGTGTCCAGCAGCCGTTCCGCCCCCTTCAGCGCCGCCAGCTCCCCGCCTTGGACGTCCAGCTTCAAAAGGACGGGGCGCGACAGCGCCGCCGGCAGGACGGAGTCGAGCGTGCGCACCGGCACCTCCACCGCCGCCACCGCATCGGTGCCCGGCGCGAAGCGGAGCTGGGCCGCCCCGATCGGCAGGAGCGAGGAATTGTCGGCCCGGCGCGACACATGCAGGACCCCCTGACACTCCTCGGCCCCGACCGCGCAACGGTGCAGGGACACGCGGGGCGCATCGGCGAAAAGCCGGGCGAAAAGCTTCGCCGAACCGTCATGGGGCTCGAAGGCATGGATGGCCGCATCCGGGCACAGCGCGGTCATCAACAGGCTGAACTGCCCCACATTGGCGCCGACATCCACGACCGTTGCGACCGGCAGCCCGCGCAGCACCGGCAGGCTTTCCACCGATGCGGCCACCCCCAGCCGCAGGCCGCGGCGGAACTCGCGCCGGCTCAGCAGGCGCAGCAGCTTGCGCACCCGTCCGCCCGTCCGCAAAAGCCCGCGGGCAATCCCTTCCCGCGTTTCCCCCGGCACCATGCGCCGGGCCGCGACCGCCGCCCCATCCATTCTCCGACGCCCATCCCTCAAGTCAAAGGCGCCGGAATCGTATCGGCGGGGCTGCACGGTTGTCGAGAACATTGCCGGCCGCCCTTCAACTTGTTTTAAGTCACGGCAAATTCCCGAGGACGAGACATGCTGCGCGAGGCGGACCAATCTGGAAGCGTGCATCCCAAGGTGCTGCTCGTCGTCACCCACATCGCCCCGGCCACCGGATATGGCGGGATTGCCGAGTCCACCGCGCGCATTGCCGCTGCCTGGGCCCGCGCCGGACACTCCTTCGCACTGTGCAGCAGCAACGCCTCGGAAGGGACGCCGCCGCTTACGGCCGGCGATGTCGGCCTGCCGCCGGAGGTGCCGGTTCATCTCTATCCTGCGCATGGCTGGCGCCGCTGGGGGTTCGGACTGGGAGCCCCGCTGCTTCTGTTGCGACTCTGCCGCCGGGCCGAGGCCGTCTATATCAGCGGCATCGCCACCTGGCCGACCAGTCTGGCGGCGCTCGCCTGCCTGCTGTTCCGGCGTCCCGCCGTCATCGCGGTGCGCGGCGGCCTGATGCCGGGCCACATCGCCCACATCCGCCGCCACAAGCCGGCGAAATGGCTGTTCTACCGCTGCATCACCTTGCCGACGCTGGCGGCGGCGCAGGCGGTGCATGCCACCAGCGCGGTGGAGGCCGACGGCGTGCGGGCTCTGCTGCCGGATGCGCGTGTGGAGGTGATCCCCAACGCCATCGATCTGGCCGAGTGGCCCAGCCTGCCGCCACGCCCGCGAGATGGAGCGCTGACGGTCGGCTATCTTGGCCGGCTGTCGCCGGAAAAAGGCATCCTACCCTTCCTGACGCTTTGGCTGGCCGGGCACCGTCCGGGAGAGCGCCTGCTGATCGCCGGCGCCGGGGGCGGCGAGTATGCCGCCGAGATCGCCCGGCTGGCGGCCGGCGCCCCGGAGGCGGTGGAGCTTCGCGGCTATCTGCCTTCGGCCGGGGTGCGCGCCTTTCTGGACGCCTGCGATCTGATCGTCCTGCCGTCTGGGCTCGGCGAAGGAGGCGTGCGGGAGAATTTCGGCAACAGCGTGATCGAAGCCCTGGCGGCGGGGCGCCCGGTGCTGACGAGCCCGGGGATGGCCTGGGACGATCTCGAGGAACAGGAGGCGGGCCTGCTTTTCGCTCCGCATGCCGCCGGCGTGACCGAGACCCTGGACCGGGCGCGGGCTCTGGGGCCGGCCCGGCTCGCCGCCATGGGAGCCGCCGCGCGCCGGCTGGCCGAGAAACGCTATGCGCTGACGCCGGTGGCGGAGCGGCTGTGGCGGCTGGTCGGCGGCGGCGTCCGGACATGAGGCGCCCCGCCGCGCCGCCGCCAGTGTCCGGCTTTACCAATCCACAACACACCGGCATTAAGGTCGGTTCTCTTCAAGACCGCGAGGGCAAACGTGCTGATCTGGGTGGGCATTTCAGTGGTGACGGCGCTCCTGCAGCTCGCACTTGGGACTTCCGTGCAATTCGTCACGCTGTCCTTGGCGATCTTCCTGCTGTTGCCGTTTCCCCTTCGGTTGTTCTGGACCAGCGACAATGTCGGGGTGTTCCTGACGATGGTCACGCTGGGCAAGCTGTTCATCGTCTCGCAATGGATCAAGATCATCCTGGCCCAAGCGGCGGACACCCATCTGGCCGAACCCAATGAAACGGCGTTGACCCTGCTGCTCGGCCTGCTGGCCTTTACGGTGGCTGCCGCGCTGTTGAGCCGGGTGCTCCCCTCGCTGCGTCTGCGTGTGCTCAAACCGTCCGGCGACCCCGGCTTCCTGGGCCGTTTCGGCTGGTTCACGTTCGCTCTCTCGTGCCTCGGCTTCTTCATGCGCCGATGGCTGACACAAGGGATCGAGGATATCCCGGCCGGGCATGGGCTGGTCTTCTGGAACTACCTGATGCTGTTGATGCCGATGTCGACAGCGGCCTTTACCGCAAGGTGCATCCTTCAATCCTCGGGCCGGCGTCGCATCGACCTGCCGGTCATCGTCACCATCCTGGGCTGCTTCCTGGTCGGATTGATCGACAACACCCGCAGCTTCATGCTGAGCGGCCTGCTCACCTTTGTCATCACCCAGATCTGCTATGGCGCCCGCGCCCGCTATTCTCATCTGCTCATCCTCGTGGCGGGCAGTTTCGTGATGCAGCGCTATCTGTTCCCGATCGTCGATGCGCAGCGCGGCCTTTCTCGTGACTTGTCGGTCGTCGAGTATCTTGAGAGAACAGTCCAGATCATACTTGACGTGTTTGACTACGAAACATGGCAAAATAATTATGGTCACAGACTTCTTGAGACTTATATGTCGTTTTTGACCAGATTGTATTATGGAGACCCGTTCGGGTTTCTTGACCGATTTACCCCAAGCCAATTAGACGAGTCCGTTTCGTTTTTTATTGATACGGAAAAGCTTGGTGTAAGTTACATATTTTACCCGATGACCAGAATTATCCCGAATGTAATTTTCACATCCCTTGGCATGGAGCGGCCTATTTTTGGAGGACAGATCATACAAGCCTCCATATTTCCAAACAGCGAATATTCTAACCCAAATTACGGCATCTTCGCTGAGCTCTACGCTTATTCAGGAAACTACGGGGTGTTTTTCGCGGGATCTTTGTTCATATTCATGTTGCTCGCAGTATTCCATATTTTCTATGGAGGATTTCGCAACAACTATCTCGCTGCTTTCTGCATCAGCAGTTATTTGTTTGTGCTTGCCGACGCGGATATGGGGGAGATGGTCGGACGTACGCTGGAGCAGGGGTTCGTCTGCGCTTTGGTTTATTTCGCCGCGCGTCTGCTTTTCAGAGCCCGTTTGACAACCGCTTCAATGGCAGACTCGTCGAAGTAGCAGGCTTGCCATGGCGAGCTGCATCATACCGCCGGAGACGTCGATCCGGGCTTCATAATCTCGAACCAGACGTCTCCAGCGGGTCATCCATCCGAAGGTCCGCTCGACCACCCAGCGTCGCGGCACGACCTTGAACCCTGGCTCGGTGTCGGTTCGCCGGACCACCTCGACGGTGAAGTCGAGGAAGGCAGCCTTGTCCATCAGCTTCTTGCGATCATAGGCGTCATCGGCGAAGAGGTGCTTCATCCACGGCCACCGCTTGCGCATCGCCTCCAGGATGGTCTGGGCTCCGGCGGAGTCGGAAATGTCGGCGGTGGTCAGGTTCACCATCAGCAGGCGGCCATCGGTGTCGACCGCGATGTGCCGCTTGCGCCCGTTGATCTTCTTGCCCGCATCGTAGCCGCGCTCCGTGGCGGCGGGAGCTTTCACCGATTGGCTGTCCACAACCCCGGCGCTCGGACTGGCTTCGCGCCCGGCCCGCTCACGGTCGATCATCAACGTCACGTCGTGGATCGTCTGAAACAGCAAGCGCCGCAAGAGATGCCGAAACCACCAGTACACCGTCTGCCTCGGCGGGAAGTCCTTCGGTAAAAGCCGCCAGCCACAGCCCGTCCGAGCCAAGTAGCGCAAGGCGTTCAAGATTTCTCGAAGGTCCACACACCTCGGACGGCCGGTTTCGGCCTTCTGTGGCATCAGCGGTTCTATCAGAGACCATTCCTCATCGGTCAGGTCCGTCGAATACCGCTTCGTCTGCTTCTCGATCCTGGCCATCCGGCTGCGCGTCGCTTCGGTCCACATCCGAAGCTTGAATCACATCACGCTTTCAGCGCCAACACTTTTCAAACGGTCTCTCATGCCCGGCGGCATCCTCGTACCGGCGGCCGACAAGACGCGCATCGCTCCCGAACCGGTCACGGATCAAGCCCCAGTTCAGCCCGTCGCGATGAAATGATGGCGCGGGCGCGGTCGGTCAGGATCCGTCCAAGCGGCGGATCGATCGCCGCGAACAGGGCGGCCTGCCGCTCGTCGTTGCTGTATCCGGAGCGCCAAGCCCGCCGGCATCCGGCCAGAGCAACGGCTGCGAGAGCGTCCGGATTGTCCAGATAGAACCGCGCCTTGCTGGCAGCCTCGGCGGCCTCGCCGAAGAACTCCGCCTCGCGCCCCTCCTCGAACATGGCGGCATGGCCATCGCTGCGCTCCGCCAGCAGGAAGCTCCCGCACGCGGTGATCTCGAAGCTTTTGTGCGCATAGGGATCGTGGTTGTGATGGGTGACGAAGCTGAGGCAGATCGCCGACCGGCGGATCGCCCGCCGGTAATCGGCTCCCCACACCGCCGGCCGCACCGTCAGGTTCGGTTCCCGGCCATGCAAGCTCCGGTTCCAGAGTTGGCCATGGATCAGGACCGGCAAGCCGCGGCGGCCGAGGTCGCTCACGAAAGCCGCCCTGTCGTCATAAGGCGCACCGATGAAGGACAGCGGGACGACCGGCTGCTCCGCCGGGTCCGGAAATTCGTTGAAAGGCTCGAAGGCGAACGGGATCAGCACGACCTGCCGGGCGTCGGCGAAGTCGGCGACGCTGGACATGCGCGGCACCGCAATGACGTCGCACTGGCGCGCCGTGCGCTTCAGCAGGCGGAACCAGGGCTCGAACCGGGTGCCATAGGGATTGTCGCAGATGTAGCAGACGACCCGCGCCCCACCCCGGCGCAATGCCGCGATCGTCTCAGGCCACAGGAAGATCGGCTTGTCGAGCCAGACGAAATCCGGCCGCAAGCGCGCGCACAGATCGACGATGTCCCGATTGCAGCGCGCAACCTGCCCGCCCGTCAGAAGCCGCAGCCGCAGCCGCCGGGACAAAGGGCCGCCTGCATTCTGGTAGGGGGAGAAATCGAAGAGATGCACCTCGAAACCAAGGCGGCGGAAGGCCCGCATCCGACGGACACAGGTGCCATGCTCCCACAAATCTCCGGCATAGAGCATCTTCATACCGGGTGATTTCTCCAAACGGCCCCAAGCGGGCCAAGAGCGACACAGCCATCGGCCCGCATACCAGACGCCATCGCCGGGACGCAATCTGCTGGGCCATCCGGGACGCAGTCCGCTGGGAAGGGCCGGCCGTTCATGTCCGACGCGCCACCAGCGCCGAAAAGGCGCGATGAATCGTCTCTCCATACCGGTCCCAGCCGCCGAGCGCCTCCACCCGCGCGAGCGCGGCGGCGCTCATCGCCTCCAGCAGCGCGGGATCGTCATGGAGACGCCGCAGGCGCTCCGCGATGGCCTCATGACTGCGGACCGGCACGATGTATCCCTCCACCCCGTCCCGGAACAGGTCGGCGGCGCCCGTATTCTCGGTGCCGATCACCGGACAGCCGCAGGCCAGGGCCTGCGCCTGGACCAGCGCCAGCCCCTCTTCCACCGAGGGCAGGACAAGCACGCTGGCGCGCGACATCTCCTCCATCACCCGCGTTCTTGGAAGATGGCCAAGCCGTTCAAGGTGCGGAACGGGAAAGCGGCGCAGCAACGCTTCGGTGTGCGGCTGCGCGCCCCCCACCAGCACCAGCCGCGCTTTCGGCAGGCGCGCGGACGCCACCGCCTGCAACAGGGTATGCAGTCCCTTGCGGACCGACAATTGCCCGACGAACAGGATGCGGAATTCCCGGCTGCGGGGGGCCGATCGCCGGAAAATCCCCGGATCGACGCCGTATGGCGCCAGGATCAGTTTCTCCGGCGGGTACCCTTCGGCAATGAAGCTGTCGCGGACGAAGCCGGACGGCACCGTGACGGCATCGGCCAGTTCATATTCGGCCAGCTCGGCATCGATGACCCGCGGGTCGATCCCCTGCCAGGGCAACCCGAGGAGGGCGTGTTCCTCACGCAGGATGCGGTCCTGGAAACCGATATGGGTGGAGCCGCGGTCGCACACATACACCGCCCCTTTCGCCTGCGCGGCGCGGCCCGTGCGCAGGCCATGCCCGGACAGGGCCGACACCAGATCGCAGGGCGGCAGGCTCCGCGCGACATGGCGGTCATGGGCGACATGGCACAGATGCTCCCACTCCCTGCGCAGAGGCTGGGTGAACAGGGGCGAGCGGATCATCGCCATGTAGGGGGTCTGCAGCCAGGGGAACGTCCGGATCCTGGCGGCATCGACGCCGGTGTTTCGCAGCTTGAAGCGGGGATAGCCGGAGAAGATGGAGACGAGGCTGCCGTGACGCTGCAACTGTGCCGCCAGATCGAAGCTGTGAAAGCGGCCGATGGTCGAGACCACGGTGCGGAATGCCACAGCGCGGATTGATGGTCCGGCGGGCTCACGGGACGATGCTGTCATCGGAAAGGCTGGTCCGGGTCGGTGGGAGAGGCCGCATTCGCGGCCGAGAGCAGGACGGCATCTGAAGGGAGCGGAGGATGCCACATGCCTCGTAAACGGGAAAGATGGACAGAGTTCGCCAACCGGCGGACGCATCGTCTGGAGGCAGGATTGTTGTCATGCTAGGGTCCGTGCCGGCAATCGCTTTCCTTGCGCATCCAACCTCTCCCCTCTTCACCCCCCTCTTCAACCGGGTCATCCTCTTCGATGGACGAGCTTCTCAGCCAACGCCTGTATGGAAGTCAGCCACATGCGGCGGCGATGCTCCGGGCGGAATCCGAAACGCGCTCCCCCTATCTCGGCGCTCTGATCCAGCGGCATTTCCCCGCCGATCGCGCCGCGGTCATTCTCGACATCGGCTGCGGCACCGGGCACCTGTTGGAGGAGGCGAAGCGTCGGGGATACCGGAACATCGCCGGCGTCGATTCCGCGCAGGCCCGCGTGGATGCCGCGCGGACCCGCGGCCTCGAGAAGGTGGTCTGCCAGGATCTGCTCGAACATCTCGACGGGCTGCCGCCGCAATCGCACGACCTGATCATCGCCTTCGACGTGCTGGAGCATTTCGGCGGCGACGATCTGGTCCGGCTGGTCGATGCCGTCGGCAAGGCTCTGCGCCCCGGTGGCCGCTGGCTGATCCATGTGCCAAACGGCGCCTCGCCCTTCTTCGGCCAGATCTTTCATGGCGACCTGACCCACAAGACGCCGTTCACCGCGGAGTCGCTGCGATGGCTGCTGCTGGCGTCGGGATTCCGCGAGCTGTCCTGCTTCGAGGACACCCCGCTGGTGCATGGCGTGAAAAGTCTGGTCCGGCGAATTGGATGGGGGGTGCTGCGCACGGGACTGCGGCTGTGGACAGCGATCGAAACCGGCGACACGGGGCGCCAAGCGGTCCTGACACGCTGCCTTCTTGCTGTCGCGACACGCTGAGCGGCATCAGCGCCACATGACACATGACGGCAGGCCGGTGCGGAAAGAACGGCTCCTGATTTACCGCCTCGGCAGCATCGGCGACACGATGGTGGCGCTGCCGGCCTTGAAGCTGATCGCCCGGCGCTTTCCCGACGCCGAACGCGTGCTGCTGACCAACGAGGCTCCGGCCAATGGCGCGTCGATGGCGACATTGCTGGCCGGCTCCGGTCTGGTGGATCACTGCATCACCTACAAGCCGGGAGAGCGCCGCCCGGGCGTCCTGGCAAGGCTGGCCGGCTCCATCCGGGCCTTGCGCGCCGACAGGCTGATTTACCTGACGGAGCCGAAGGGAGGCTTGGCGACATGGCGCGACGTCGCCTTCTTCCGCGCCTGCGGCATCACCCGGATCATCGGCGCGCCGCTGTCGCGGGATATGCGAACGCATCGTCCGTCGCCCGACGGGGAGAGGCTGGAATCGGAAGGCGCACGCCTTGCCCGCTGCATCGCGGCACTGGGCGACGCCCGGCTCGACGATGCGGAAAGCTGGCGGCCGTTCCTCGGCGACGACGACAAGGCGCGGGCAGACCGGATCCTCGATGGGTGGAACGGTGCTGCGTCCTTCATCGCCCTCGCGGTCGGGGCGCGGGTTCCCGCCAAGGACTGGGGCGAGGACCGCTGGGCGGCGCTGATCGATGGGCTGGAGGAGCGCTGCCCCGGGATCGGTTTGATGCTGGTGGGCGGCCCGGCCGACCGTGACCGCGCAAAGCGTCTGATCGCGAACCGGCGCCTCCCCGTCCTCGACCGGTGCGGCGAGGATCTGCGCGTGACCATGGCCCTGCTGCGGCACGCCCGTCTGGCGGTGACGTCCGACGGTGGACCGATGCACATCGCCGCCGGGCTTGGCGTTCCGGTCGTTGCGGTGTTTTCCGGCGACCAGCCGCCGGGCGTCTGGTTCCCGGCAGGAAAGGGCCATGTCGTTTTCCACCCGGCCACCGTTTTCCATCCAGCCACCGGCGATCCGGCCTCCGTCCACGCCCGCGGGCGGCGATGCGGGACAGGCTCCATCCGCGCGGTGATGCCCGACATGGTGCTGGATGCCTGCCTCGATCATCTGCCCGCACCCCACGCATGTTGAGACCAAAGGAAGATCGAGCGATGCCCTCCAAAGCCCGGTTGGCCAAAGTCCGGTTGGCCAAAGCCCGGTTGGCCGTGCTGACCACGCATCCGGTCCAATATGCGGCGCCGCTGTTCCGCAGGCTGGCCTCCGAACCGGACATCGACCTGACGGTGTTCTTCGCCAGCGATTTCTCGGTCCGGAACTTCACGGATCCGGGCTTCGGACGCCAGATCCATTGGGACGTGCCTTTGCTGGACGGCTATCGCAGCGAGTTCCTGCCGGATTGGTTCCACAAGAGCACCAGCGGCGGAGTGACGTGGTGGCGCCCCTGGGCCCGCGGCTTGAACCGGCGGTTGCGTGCGGGACGGTTCGACTGGCTGGTGATCCATGGATACAGCCGCCCGTCCCATTGGATGGCGGTGGCCGCCGCCCGGATGGCGGGCGCGCGCGTGCTGATCCGGGACGAGGCGACCCTGATCAGCCAGCAGCGCGGGCCGGTCAAGCAGGCGCTGAAGCGCCTGTTTTTCGCGATGCTCGACCGCTCCATCCACGGTTTCCTGACGATCGGAAGCCTGAACACCGCCTATTACCGCAGCTTCGGCATCCCTCCGGACCGTTTGTTTCTGACGCCCTATGCCGTGGACAATGATTTTTTCCGTGCGCCCGCGGGGCCGGGGCGCGCCCTGCGTGAGCGCCTGGGCATCCCCGCCGATGCCCCGGCAATCCTTTATGCCGCGAAGTTGGAGCCACGAAAGCATCCCGACCATCTGCTGGAGGCCTTCAAGCGGCTGGACCGGAGCAAACTGCCGGTTCCACCGCATCTTCTGATCGCCGGCGACGGCGAGTTGATGCAGAGGCTGCGGGAGGCCGCCGCCGGCCGGGAGGACGTTCATTTCCTGGGCTTCCAGGGGCAGCATGATCTGCTTGCCTGCTATGCCGCGTGCGACTGTTTCGTGCTGCCGTCCTCCTCGGAGCCCTGGGGGCTGGTGGTGAACGAGGCGATGAACGCCGGCAAGGCGGTGATCGTCAGCGATCAGGTGGGCTGCGGCCCCGATCTGGTCCACCCGGGCGAGAACGGGCTGGTCTTTCCCGTCGGGGACATTCCGGCGCTGACGGCCGCTCTCGACATGGTTTGCCGGGATCCGGACCAGACCCGCGCCATGGGGCTGCGAAGCCTGGAGATCATCTCCGCCTGGGATCTGGAGGCCGACATCCGCGGCTTCCGCCATGCCCTTGGGCTGCCCCCCTCCCCATGCGCGTAGCGCCCCCGGAAATGAGCGCAGCGTCCCGGACATGAGCGCAGCGCCCCCGAAACCCCGCCATCCGGTTGCACGCGGTCCGCGGGAAAGACATTATGCCGCCGCTCCATTGACGCTTCCCGCGCCCGGTTCCGTCACGGCGCGCTCCCTCCCGACCGTTCCTTCTGGTGATCCTTACATGTGCGGCATTGCCGGCATCCTCGCTCTCGCCTCCGGTGCTCCCCCCGTGGACGAGGCGGATCTGCAGCGCATGTGCGATGTCATGGCCGCGCGCGGACCGGACGGCCAGGGCCTGTGGCTCTCGTCCGACCGGACGCTCGGCCTCGGGCACCGGCGTCTCGCCGTCATCGATCCGGGGCCGGCCAGCGACCAGCCGATGGCAACCCCGGACGGGCGGTTGCGCATCGTCTTCAACGGAGAGATATACAATCACCGTGAGCTGAGGGCCGGGCTGGAAAGCGAAGGCGTGGAGTTCCGGACCCGGTCGGACACCGAAGTGCTTCTGCACCTCTACGACCGTCATGGGCCGGCGATGGTCGAGCGGCTTTCCGGGATGTTCGCCTTCGCCCTCTGGGATGAACGGCGGCGGGGTGTGCTGCTGGCCCGCGACCCGTTCGGCATCAAGCCCCTCTACATCGCCCAGGACGGGAACTGCCTGCGCTTCGCCTCGCAGGTCAAGGCGCTTGCCGGCCGGCAAAGAGAAAGCCGGCAGAGCGGCGGGCTGACCGGCGGACTGGATGCCGCGGCACTGGCCGGCTTTCTGACCTTCGGCTTCGTGCCCGAGCCGCTGACACTGCACCGGGGGATCCGGTCCCTGCCGGCGGGATCCTCGCTGTGGGTCGACGGGACCGGCAGCCGGCCTCCCCTGCGCTATTTCTGCCCACGGGAGATCCTGCTGGCGGCGCGGGAGACCCCGCTTCCCGTATCGGAGCGGCGGGACAGGCTGCGCGATGCCCTTCTGGCCAGCGTCCGCCGCCATCTCGTCTCCGACGTGCCGGTCGGGCTGTTCCTGTCGGCCGGCGCCGATTCCGGCGCTCTGCTCGCCCTGGCGGCGGAAGCCGGCGGCATGGGGGCACCGGCACCGCGCTGCCTGACCCTGGCCTTCGACGCCTTTCTCGGCACGGGGGCGGACGAATCCGGGCCGGCCGGACAGGTGGCAGCCCTTTATGGCGGTCCCCATGCCGTCCATACCGTCCACACCGGGGATTTCCAGGCCGCCCGCTCAAGCCTGCTCGCAGCGATGGACCAGCCCTCCACCGACGGAGTGAACAGCTGGCTCATCAGCCGGATGGCGCGGGCGGAGGGGATCAAGGTGGCGCTTTCCGGCGTCGGCGGCGACGAGCTGCTGGGCGGCTACCCGAGTTTCCGCCAGATCCCGCGCCTGACGGCGGCATTGGCCCCGCTGCGCCGGCTTCCGGCGCTGGGACGGGTGTTGCGGCACTGCGCCGCGCCCCTGCTGCGCCCGCCGCTGCTGCGCCATGTCGCCTCGCCGAAATATGCCGGCCTGCTCGAATACGGCACCACGGTGGAGGATGCCTATCTGTTGCGGCGGGCCGTGTACATGCCCTGGGAGTTGCCGGCCCTGATCGATCCCGACGTCGCGCGCGACGGGTGGCGGGAACTGGCGGCCCCCGAGCGGCTGGCGGCGCTGACCACCGGCATCGCCGACCCCTATCAGCGCGTCCTGCTGCTGGAGACCGGCTGGTACATGCGCAACCAGCTGCTGCGCGACAGCGACTGGGCCGGCATGGCGCATGGGGTGGAGATTCGCACGCCGCTGGTCGATGCCGACCTGTTCCGCGCGCTCGCCCCCTTGCTGGCCGCCGGCCAACCGCCGGGAAAAGGCGATCTGCTCGCCGCCGCCCGTCCGCCGCTGCCGGACGCCGTCGCCAGACGCCCCAAGACGGGATTCAACGTGCCGATGGCGCAGTGGCTGGAGCGTTCCAGCCACAGGGAAACGGCCCCGCCGCCCCGCCGCCCTTCCAGGCATGGCCCGCGGGAATGGGCGTTGGCAATTCTGCGCGACTTGCCGGAAACCAGAGCGGTGGCCGGGGCAGTGGCCGGGGCGGTGGCGGCGTGATGCCCCTGGCCCGCGTGACGAGCGGACTGAAGCAGCGCCTGGCCTATGGCATCGGCATGCAGACGGTGTCCTTCCTGGTCATGGTCCTGCTCCAGCTTCTTCTGGTGCCGGTCTTTCTCGGCGCCTGGGGCAAGGCGGTCTACGAGGACTGGCTGGTGCTGATGGCGGCGACCGGCGTTCTCAGCGTGCTGGACCTGGGATGTCAGGGCCATCTGACGAACACGCTGCGCGAAGCCTGGGCGTCCGGCGACGAGCGCCGGTTCTCACGGGTCCTCCGATCGGGACTGTTCACCTACATCGTGCTGACGCTGGCATGGCTGGCCGCCCTGCTGGCCGGCGTGACGATGCTCGACCCCTCCCGTCTGCTGGGCCTGCGTGTGCCGGAGGGCGCCAACCCGACCTTCCTGCTGCTGGCCCTGCAGACCCTGATCCTGATCCCGCGGGGCTTGGTGGCGTCGGTCTATTCGGCGCGCGGCGCCCTGGGTCACGAGGTTGGCGCCGGCCTTCTGCTGAGCGCCGGCCAGGGGCTGGCGCAGGCGATGACCGCCCTGACCGGCGGGGCGCCTCTGCATGCCGCTCTGGCTTCGGCCCTGGCCTCCGTCCTGCTGGGCTGGGGCACCCTGCTGTTCGGCATCAGGCGGCATTTCCCGGATGTGAGGCTGCGCCCCCAGATGCCGGACTGCGCGGACCTGCGGCTGCTTGCCGGTCGCGCGCCCTATTACCTGCTGTCGCAAGGCGCCATGAACGCCATCATGCAGGGGCCGCTTCTGGTGCTCGGGCGGCTGGCTCCCGAAGGGGCGGTCGTCGCCTTCAGCGCGATGCGGGTCTTCACCGGACTGGTACGCCAAGGCGCCGCACAGCTGGCAACGGCGACCGGACTGGAGATGGCGCGCCAGCACACCCAGCAGGACACGGCGGCGTTGCGCCGCCTGTATGCCGGCACCGCCCGGCTCGTTGCCGGGCTGAGCGGACTGGGCAGCGGATTGCTGCTGGCGCTGGGCCCCCCCTTCTTCCGGCTGTGGACGCATGGCGCCGTTCCTTTCGACCCCATCCTGGCTCTGATGTTCCTGGGCGGGGGAATGGTGATGGCGCCGTTCCTGGGCAGCCTCTACCTGCTGCGCTTCATCGACCGGCCGCGTCTGGTCGCGGCCGGGCTGTGCGGGCAAGCGGCGGCGTCACTCCTGCTCTGCGTCGTCCTGGCCCCGTTGGGCGCTCCGGGCGGCGCCATTGCCGTCGTCGCCGCCGAAGTGCTGGTGCTGGGCTGGCAGGGGCTGAGCACCGGCAGCCGGCTGACCGGCGAGCCGTTGCGGCGCCATCTCACCCGCAGCTGGGCGACGGCGTTTTGCGGGCTTCTTCTCGGCGGCGGGACCGCCCTGGCGGAAGCATGGCTCTTTCAGCCGGACAGCCTGCTGGAGATCATGGTCTTCGCCGGTCTTTGGGCGGCGGCCGTCACGATTCCGGCCCTCTTCCTGCTTCTGGACGCCGGGCAAAGGGATTGGCTGTCGGGGATGCTGCGCCGCCGGCCAAGGCCAGCTTGAAACGCCCAGTCAGGGAACGGCCCCATTTGGGAACGGACTGGTCAGGGAACGATCTGGGCGTGCGCCGCCGGGGCCCGCGAAGCCGGTCGGCCGCCGGCCGCCAGACGGAACAGCGACTTGGTGGCTTCGTACCACATATACATCAGCGCATATTCCAGGCCGGCGCGCCCATCGCGGCACCCGCCGCGCAGAAGATAGTGATAGAGGAAACGCAGCATCGGACGGAACGGCAGCCGGCCCGCCAGCCGCAACAGCCGCGCCCTGCGGCTTTCCTCCCGCCCCGGGCCCGGCAGCAGAAAAGCCTCCTGGGCGGCGCGCCCGATGTGCTTGGTCATCCAGCCGCTCAGGTCGCCATCGTAGAAATGATGGGCGTAGGGAATGTCGAGGGTCAGGCAACGGGTGCCGGCCGCCACCGTCTCGCCATGGCCGGACTGGTTGGGGACGAAATGAACCGCGCCGCGGCGAACCAGCCGGGGATGGTAGATCGGATAGCCCGGAGCATGGCGCAGCGTGACGCCACGAAAGACCAGCCAGGAGGTCAGCATCGCCACGTCGAAATCCTGGCGCTCCCGTCCCTCCGCCTCGAACCAGTCGAAGAAGGCCGGCTGATGGAATTCGTCGCAATCCACGAACAGCACCCAGCGGCTTTCGATGCCGCACCGGGTCAGCGCCACATTGCGCTGCTCGGCGAAGCCCGGCCAGGGATTGTGGGCGACGACGCATCCCCTTCGCTGGGCGATCGCCAAGGTATCGTCGGTGCTGCCCGAATCCAGGACCAGAACAGGATAACGATCCGGAATGGCGTCCAGGCAGCGCTCCAGCCGGACGGCTTCGTTGAGCGTAACCACGACCACCGTCAGAGAAGCGTCCGAAAAGGAGGGGCGCGGCATGAAATCCGAACGGCATTGAGCGACTGCCGGCGCAGGATAGGTCAGCTGCCGCGGACTTTCAACCGGGACGATGCCTCGCCAACCGCCACATGACCCAGGCCATGCGCAGGATGCGCAAGGGGTAATGAAGCGACCCCAGCGCCGGCGGCAGGGGAAAGGCCGCGCGATCGGTGTCGGTGGGACGCAGACGGCTGAGCAGCTGCGCCCAGACGGCGCCCGGCCGTTGGCAAAGCGCCAGCTCTGCGCTGAGAATCCGCAGGCGTCCGACCTGCCGCACCGTCTCTGCGTCCTTGGCCGGCGGATTAGCGAGGATCCTGCGGACGACGGTCTCGGATCGCCGGACCGCGGCCAGATCCCGCCCGACGGGACCCGGCAGTCCGGACGGGGGACATCCCAGGAGATCGGCAGACAGGCGGGCGGCCAGGAACAGATGGCGGCGGGTTCCAGTCCGGGCGGCGATGGCGGCTGCCGCATCCCAGTCGAACCGCGGAGAGCGGGCGGCAGCCGCGATGTCGGCCAGCCAGTGCAGGCGGAACCAATGATGATGGGCGCCATGATAGGCCGCATAGGCCAAAGCGGCGTTGGGCTCCAGCGTGCGGACCGGCTGGCCGGCGATCTCAACCACCGCGGCGGTTTCGAAGGGACGCAAGGTCCGGGTCGGCAGCAGCCGGTCGTCGTCGGCAAGCCGGACATGCAGCTCCACCGCCATATCGTCATGGTCCGCATGGCGCAGCTCGACGGCATTGAGGCAGGGGAACACCGCGTCCGCGCTGGTGCCGTACCCACAGCCTGCGAGAATTGCCCGTGCCCGCGCCTCGTCCTGCGGGCGGACCAGCAGATCGATGTCGCGGCTGGAGCGCCGCAATGGCGTGCTGTAGAGTTGCACCGACAGCGCAGCTCCCTTCAGCACCAGCATCTCGACCCCTTCCTCGGCAAAGCGGCGGGCAAGGCGGGCGGTTTCATCGACGAGGCGCATCGTCCGCAGGACGGCACGCCGGCGCACCGCCTTCAGGCCCCGGTGCTGGGACAGGGACATCGCGTCCGGCAGAGAGGCGGAACAGGAGTTCAGCCAGGCGTCGATCTGCAATTCCAGGCGGTGATGCCGGATCAGGCCGGGCAGCGCATCCCAATCCGCCGGCACGAGATCGGATGGACGGCAGAACCTGGAGGCCATCTCTCCAGGAAGAGATGCGGCGGGGTCGCCGATCCCTTCGGCAACGCGGCCCAAAAGAAAACACACCCCGGCCGGAAGCTTAACCTGCTCAGTGCGGACCATGCATCGCCCATTCTAGCATTTTGGCAAAATTCCGTATATCATTCACCTTATTTCTACCATTCCGGGCAGTCCCGCAAATCGTATGATGACAGAGCTTTCCCAAAGCGGCATCTTACCATCCGAAGGAAACGCTACATACAGCCAAAAGCTGAGGAAAAGCGATTTCTTTCTCCATTCCGTTGTCATGGCGGCGGACATTGCCGGACTTCTGCTTGCCTTCATCGGGGCAGCTCTTTCCGCGATGACAATCAATGTCTGGCTCTTTGAACTGCCCTATCTTGAGGTGATTGTCGATAATCTGGGAAGCCGACTGCCGCAATATTTGCTGCTGGGAGCGGTTTTCCTGTTCCGCCTGCACAGTGCCGGTCATTACCGGCGCCGTCTTCCGGCCTGGACCAGCCTGCGCGACATCGTGATGGGCTGTCTGCTGATGCTGTTGGCCGACGGGTTTCTGATGTTCGCCTTGAAGCGCGACTTCTCCCGCCTGTGGCTGGTCGCATCCTGGCTTCTGGCGATCGCCATGGTTCCTTTGGCGCGGCAGGCAGGCCGTGCGCTGCTCAATTCCTGGGGATTGTGGCGCCTGCCGGTGGTCGTGGTCGGAAGCGGCACCGGCGTGCAGGATGCCTGCGAGGCCCTGACCTCCGAAAGCGGCATGGGGTACGACGTTGTCAGCGTCCTCCCCCTGGAAAAGATCGGAATACGGGGCGAGCAGCCCGGTTCCGCCCAATCCTGGGCCGCCCTGTGCGAAGAGCAGGGCGCCCGAATGGTCGTGCTGGCGCTGTCGGACAACGATATTCTGGAACGAGGGGCGCTGCTGGCGGAGCTTGTGCGCGAGCGTCTGCCCTTCGCGGTGGTTCCGCCGCTGCGCGGCCTGCCAATACTCGGTTTCGAGCAAATCTATTTCATCGGCCGGGACATCATGATGCTGCAGGCGCGCAACAATCTGGCCCAACCGTTGAGCCGGATCGTGAAGCTGACGTTCGATGTGACGGTGGCCAGCCTGCTCGGCCTGCTGCTTCTGCCGGTGTTCGCGCTCTTTGCAATTGCGGTCAAGTCGGACGGCGGCCCTGTGTTCTACCGGCACAGGCGGATCGGCCGCAACGGCCGGCCCTTCGACTGCCTGAAGTTCCGCACCATGACCCCGGACGCGGAGCGCATGTTGGAAGCGCATCTGATGGCCCATCCGGACGCGGCGGCGGAATGGGCGCGCAGTTTCAAATTGAAGGACGATCCGCGCGTTACCCGGATCGGCCGTTTCCTGCGCGCGACCAGCCTGGACGAGCTGCCCCAGCTGCTCAATGTCCTGCGCGGCGAAATGAGCCTCGTCGGCCCCCGCCCGGTGACGGCGCAGGAACTTGATTTCTATGGTCGCGACGTCGTGCTCTACCTGGAAACCCGTCCGGGCATGACGGGGCTGTGGCAGGTGCGGGGGCGCAGCAACACCACCTATGCCGATCGCGTCCTGTATGACGTGTGGTATGTGAAGAACTGGTCGCTCTGGCACGACCTTGCGATCCTGGCGAAGACGATTCCCGTCGTCATGCGCCGGATCGGCGCCGTCTGAGCCTGCGGATAAGAAAAGAAACGACCGGGAACCCGTAGCCGGCGTGAAAGCCGGCGGCGGCTCATCCGGCCGCCCCGTCCATCATGTCGAGCGCCGTCAGGCGGTCGCCGACGGCGGCCCGCACCGCCGGCCAGTCGCCAGCCGCCAGCAGGCGGCCGCCCTCC
This sequence comes from Azospirillum sp. TSO5, assembly GCF_003116065.1. Taxonomy (NCBI): domain Bacteria; kingdom Pseudomonadati; phylum Pseudomonadota; class Alphaproteobacteria; order Rhodospirillales; family Azospirillaceae; genus Azospirillum; species Azospirillum sp. TSO5. The sequence goes on from NZ_LGQY01000019.1 coordinate 89,918, forward strand.
AGCACCAGGACATGGTCGGCCCCGCGCACCGTGCTCGGCCGGTGGGCGACGACCAGCAGGGTCAGCCGGCCCTGCAGCCGGCGCAGCGACCCGGCCACCAGGCTTTCCGTCTCCGCGTCGAGTGACGCCGTCGCCTCGTCCAGCACCAGCAGGTCGGGCCGGCGCAGCAGGGCGCGGGCCAACGCCAGCCGCTGCCGCTCGCCGCCCGACAGCCGCGATCCGCGGTCGCCGACCACCGTGTCCAATCCCCGCGGCAGGGCGCGCACCACCCCATCGACGGCGGCCCCCTCCAGCGCCCACCACAGCTCGGCCTCCTCCGCCTCCGGCTGCGCCAGCAGCAGGTTCTCGCGGACCGTCGCGTGGAACAGGAAGGGGTCCTGCGGCACATAGCCGACACGGCGCCGCCAAGCCGCGCGCGCCGGCCCGTCGAGCGGCCGTCCGTCGATCTCCAGCCGGCCCACGTCCGGCGGAACCAGCCCCATGACGATGTCGGCCAGCGTCGACTTCCCCGCTCCCGACGGCCCGACCACCGCGGTGGTGGCGAAGGCGGGGATCTCGGCGTCGAGACCGGCGAGCGCCGCCCGCGCCCCCTGCCCCTGTGCCCCCTGTTCCTGTGCTCCCTGCCCGCCGCGCTCCGCGTCGGCGTACCCATACCCGACCCCACGCAGCGCGATGGCGCGCGCCAGCACCGGCGGCGCCCCCGCGGGCGGCGGTTCGGCGGCGCGGCGCCAGTCGGCCAGCTCCTCCATCAGCCGGGCGTGGATCGGCAGCTGCAGCAGGATGATGCGCCAGCACTCCTGAACCCGCAGCGCGGCCCCCATGAGCCGTGCGAACAGGGCGAGCAGAACCAGCAGGTCGCTCAGCGCCAGCCCCATGCGGGCGAGCCCGACCCACAGCGCCAGAGCCGCCGCCGCCGCCGCCGCCGACCGCTGCACCATCCGCGCCGTCGCCGAGGCCCGCGCCTGGTCGAGCTGCCGCCCCCGCGCCCGGGTGGCGAGGCCGTGGACGCAGGCCGCACGCGCCTCCTCGACGCCGAATCCCTTGATCAGGCGAAGCCCGGCGATCTGGTCGGCCAGTTCGGCATTCAGCGCGCGCTGGGAGTCGGCCAGCAGCCCTCCCAGCGCGAAGGCACGCCGGTTGAGCGGGCGCAAGGCGAGCGTCAGCCCGAAGGCCAGCAGCAGCACCCCGGCCGTGAAGCCCGGCGACAGCAGCAGCGCCCCCAGCAGCAGCGCCGGCAGCTGCATCAGCGACGCCAGCATCTGGAGAAGCTGCTGGACGGCGAAGGAACATTGGCCGACCTCGGCGATCATCGCGTGGGTCAGGTCGGCCTGCCGCCGCGCGCCCAGCGCCGGCCAGCCCATCGCCAGGACCGCCCGGTGCAGCCGCAGCCGCAGCGCCTCCACATAGTCCGACTGCAGCGCCGTCGCGGCGACCGACCGCGCCCAGACGACCGCGCCGGCCGCCGCGACCAGCAGCACGTAGAGGAGCAGCGCCTCCCCCAGGTCGAGGTGCCGTCCGAGCGCCCGCAGCGCCGTCGCCACGCCCCCGGCTCCGTCCGACGCCGCCACCCCGGCCCCGGCCGAGCTGGTGACGCCCGAGCCGGTGATGCCCGAGCCGGTGACGCCCAGAAGGTCGAGCAGCGGCACCAGCAGCATGAGTCCGACGCCCTCGGCCATCGCCGCGACGACCGCCAGCACGGCCACGGCGGCGAAGCGCCGTCCGACCGTGTGCGCCACGTCGGCAACAAGAGCCGCGGCGTGGCCGCGGATTTCCGCGTCCCCGCTCATCGCCGCCTCCCCTCTTCCTTTTTCGCTCAGGCCGCCGCCGCGGGCGACACCAGCCAGTTCTCCTCGATCTCGGCGCTGATGAAAACATAGCGGCGGGTGTGCGGCGTCGGATGGCGGATGCCGACACCGTGGATCGCATCGATCCCCTGCGGAAAGATCACCATCTGGTTGGCGCGGTAGGGAATGACCGAAACCACCTCGACGGCGTCCTCCGGCAAGGCGTAGCAATGGATGTTGGAGATCGGGCCGTCTTTCCAGCGGAACAGCTCAAGATCGCCGCCCACCGCGTCGTCGTCGGGGTGACGCATGTAGTACAGGCAGGTGAACAGCCGGTTCGGCGTGTCGAGATGCGGGCCGCGCGACGACGACGGGCCGGCGGTGACTGGCGTGTTGATCTCGACACGGGCATCCTGGAGAATCCGCGCCCGGTCGAACTGGTCGCGCATCAGCATCCCCATGGAATGGCCGAGCAGATCGCCGCCCAGCGTCGCCTTCAGCGCCGCCGGCCAATGGTCGCGGAACAGCGCCACCACCTCGGCGAAAAAAGCCGGCGAGGAATGCAGGGTGACGAACTCCTTCCACACGTCCGGCAGATCCGGATGGTTTTGGATGGGCCACGCCGAGAGCTGGTAGCGGCGGTTGCTGCCCGGCTTCGCCTTCGGGTTGTCCCAGCCGATCATGGAGAAGGGCGGGAAGCTCGCGCTGAGCGCACGGTGCGTCTCGTCATCCAGCACGTCGCGCACGAACACATGGGGAAAGGGGGCGAGCCGGATATCATTGGGAGTGATCCCGGAAAGCACAGACTGCATGGCATCATCCTGGAGGGTGGGCGTTCTTACCTTCCCGTGGAAACCAATCCGGCACAAGCCCCAATAGGAGTGTCGTAAAGAACAAGATCAACCCGCAGACGTCCACCGCCGGCCGGCCAGGATATTGACCGGGATACGGCATTCGGAACGGCGATCACCACGTCAGCGGTTCTCGGGTCAGCGGTTCTCGGCCAGCGCGGCGAGCGCCGCCGTCACCTCCTCCACCGGCGCCGTCCAGTCGGCCCACCGGCGCTGCCGGAACAGGCGCATGCGCGGATACCAGGGCGTGTCGTCGCGGTCGCGCAGCCAGCGCCAGCACCCGTCATAGCGCGACAGCAGCAGCACGGGACGGTCGAGCCCGCCGGCCAGATGTGCCACCGAGGTATCGACCGCGATCACCAGATCCAGCAAGCTCGCCAGCGCGGCGGTGTCGGCCATGTCGCCGATGTCCTCGGTCCAGTCGTGCAGCGGGAACGGCGCCTCGGCCCCCTGGACGGCGGGCGGCCCCTTCTGCAGGCTGACGAAATCGACGCCCTTGACCGACGCCAGCGGCGCCAGTGCGGACAGGGTCATGCTGCGGCGCTGGTCGATGCCGGTGGCCAGCGGGTCCTGCGGCCTGGCCCCACCCGCCCAGACCAGCCCGACCTTGAGTCCGGGCAGGGCGTCGACACGCGGCTTCCAGGCCGCGACGTCGGCGGGATCGGGCCGGAAGCACGGCATCGCCGCCGGCATCGTGTCGATCCGGGTGCCGAACCGGTGCGGCAACGACAGAAGCGGCACGCCGAAATCCCAGTCGGCGGGATCGGTCGGCGTCTCCGCCGGGATGATGGACAGGCCGGGCGCGCTCAAGCGGAACAGCCGCACCAGCGGCGGCGGCGTCAACAGCCCGACCGTGGCGCCGCGGTCGGCGAGCAGTTGGGCGTATCGGAAGAAATGCAGGCTGTCGCCGAGCCCCTGTTCCGTTTCCACCAGGATGCGCAGCCCACGCGGATCGCCGCCCGGCCAGGACGGCAGCCCCGCCAGCCCCGGCCACGGATTCGTGGTGGGAAACTGGCTGGCGCGCCCCTCGTACAGCTGCCATCCCGTCTCCCAGTCGCCGGCTTTCAGACGGTCGCAGGCGTAGAGAAAACGCACCAGCGGGCCGCCATGGGGCAGGTTCAGCGCGCGCTTGTAGAGAGTGACGCTGGCATCGACGCGGCCCTCGATGGAATGCAGCGTGCCGAGATTGGCCATCGCGGGCATCAGGTCCGGCTCCATCGCCAGGGCCTTTTCGAAGATCGCCTGCGCCTCCTCGATGCGGCCCTGGCTGCGCAGGGCGGCCCCGAGGTTGCACCACGCGGCGGCGAGGTCCGGCGCATGCTCGCCGATCACCTGACGGCACAGCGCCTCGGCCTCCTGCGGACGGTTCAGTATGTCGAGGACGCCGGCCAGATTCGTCATGGACCCGAAATGGCCGGGATAGAGCCACAAGGCTTCGCGGAGAACCTGCTCCGCCTGCCAGGGGCTGCCCACCCGGCTGAGGGTCATGCCCAGCAGAGCCAGCGCGTCGGGCACCGTGAGGTTGAGCTGAACCGCTTCCTGGAGGAGCGGCAGCGCTTCCGCGTAGCGTGCGTCCTCGACCAGGGGCAGCGCCTTGGCCACCAGCAGTTCGGCGAGCTTCCGGCCGGACGTGTGGCCGGGGACGCATTCGTTCACGGAGCGCAGCAGCGTGATCGCCCGATCGTCGTCCCCGCTCTTCGCGCAAATCTCCGCAAGGTCCGCCTTGGCGTTGCTCAGCGACGGCGCCGCCGCGATGGCGCGCTCCAGCACCACGGCCGCTTCCTCCGGCCGATCGAGCTGCGACAGCGTCATGCCCCACAGGTGCAACGCCATGGCGTCGGCCGCGCCCGCCGCGTCGAGCGCCGCGAGCATATCGGCGGCGGCAACCATCTCTCCCGCCGCGAACAAGGTCCGGGCGGCCTGCAATGTCGGTAGCATCGGTGCGGCGACCTCTCTGGCGTGGCGGTGGAAAGCGAACTGTTTGCCCGGCCGGGCACGCTTATGCGATAGGAACAATCCAGAATACAGGGAGGGCCGTCCGGCTTGCAACCGGCCCCGCGCCACGCCACACTCCCCGCCGCTCCGATCCTGCCGATGATTTTACCTATGCCCGTTTCCGACCGCCTGCCGCCCGACACCGCCGACCGGACCTTCTGCGGCTGGCGGGTGCGCAGCGCCGTGCCGCTGCCGGACCTGCCGGTCTGGCGCGGCGACGGGCGGGCCCCCGACCTGTGTATCGAGCTGGGTCCGGTCCCCGACCGTCTTCCCGGCGCGACGGTCGAGCGTCCGCTGCTTCAGGTGGGTGGGGACGGTGCCTGCCGCTTCGCCATCCGGGGGGTGGCGGCGTGGTGGGTGGCGCCGGACGGCCGCCGGGTGATCATGGCGCCCGACGGCGATCCCGACCGGGCCGACGTGCGGACGTTCCTGCTGGGCAGCGTCATCGCCATCGTCTGCATGCGCCGGTCCCTGCTGCCGCTGCACGCCTGCTGCCTGGAGCGCGGCGGCGCGGCGGTCGCCGTCTGCGGGTCGACCGGGGCCGGCAAATCGACGCTGGCGGCGTTGCTGGTCGGGCGCGGCTTCCGCCTGCTGGCCGACGACCTGACGGTGGTGGACACGGCGGGGGGAGCCGCCGTCCTGCCGACCTTTCCGCGCATCAAGCTGTGGCGCGATGCCCTCGACCGGCTGGGACTCTCCAGCGAGGGGCTGGAGCGGGTCCGGAGCGATCTGGAGAAGTTCAACCGCCCGATGACGGCGGCCTTCTGCGCCGAACCGCGCCCGCTGAAAAGGCTGCTGTTCCTCGACCCGGACATGCCGGCGACGGGCGTTGCGTGGCGGCGGCTGACGGCGATGGAGGCGCTGGGGCGCATCGGCGTGGCGGTGTACCGGCAGCAGATGATGATCCGCCTCGGCCTGGGCACGGATCAGATGGCGCGGTATCTGGCGGTGCTGTCGGCCACCGGCGGGGCGTACGCGCTGCGCCGGCCGGAGTCGGAGGCCGAGCTGGACGCCCTGGTCGCCTTCCTGGACGGTCTCGCATGAGGACGGGCGGTTTCGTCTGGCTCGCCTCCTACCCGAAGTCGGGCAACACCTGGCTCCGGCTGGCGCTGCAGAGCCTGCTGGCCGATGGTGCGCCGGTGGATTTCGCGGGGCGCAGCCGGTTCGCGCCGCTGGCCGGCACTCTCGGCGAGATCGAAGTCGAACTGGACGTGGAGGCCAGCGACCTGACGGCGGCCGAGCTGGACGAACTGCTGCCCGGCGCCCTGCTGCTCGCCGCCGACGCCGTACCGGAGGTGCAGCTCCGCAAGCTGCACGATTGCTGGGGCCGCACCGCCTCCGGCCGCCTGCGCTTTCCGCCGGAGGCGACGCGGGCGGCGGTGCATGTGGTGCGCGACCCGCGCGACGTGGCGGTGTCCTGGGCGCACCACGCCGCCATCGACCTGGACGAGGCGATAAGCTTCCTCGCCGATCCGGCCGCCACACTGGGCCGGGCGCGGCGGGAGGCGATTCTGGTCGTGCCCCAGCCCCTGTCGAGCTGGAGCGGTCACGCCGAAAGCTGGCTCGCCGCCGATCCGGCGCCGCTGACCCTGCGGTACGAGGACATGCTGACCGATCCGCGCGCGACCCTGGAGCGGGTGGCGGCCCATTGCGGACTGGCGACGACGCCGTCGGCCCTGGACGGCGCGGTGGAGGCCACGCGATTCGACCGGCTGCGCGCGGCGGAGGCGGAGCATGGGTTCCGGATGGGGCAGGCGGAGGACCGCATCTTCTTCCGGCGCGGCGTCGCCGGCGGCTGGCGCGACACGCTGACGGCGGCGCAGGCCGCCCGGATCGCGCGCGACCACGGCGCCATGATGGACCGGCTGGGCTATGACCGGTAGCCCCGGCATCGGATCGGCCGAAACAACGGCATCGCAAGGGGAAGTGAATGTTCGAATATGAGGAAGCGAAGCGGCTCGAGGGCGAGGCGTTCCGCATCGCGGTCGGCGATGGGCCGGCGCTGGACGTCGTTCTAGTCATGGTGAAGGCGCTCGAACGGGGAAACCGCCCGGCGCAGTTCCGCGATCCGTACAAGCTGCACTTCAAGGGCACCAAGGGCGTCCGGGGACCGCAGGCGACCTACCGGCTGACCCACCCCGCCCTGGGGACCCGGGAGATGTTCCTGGTGCCGGTCGCCCATGACAGGGAAACCGACGAATATACCTACGAGGCGATCTTCAATTGACGGTGGGGGGGCGGCCCGTGGTCAGGCCGCCCGCACGCCCTCCGGCGACCAGTCCATGCGGAGGTAGACGCCCTTGTCCTCCGTCTGGACGAAGCCGAGCCGCTCATAGAGCCGGCGGGCCCCGATGTTGAACATCTCCACATGGATCGACACGTTGGTGCCGGCGGCCCGGCCCAGGTCGAACACCGCGCGCAGCAGCGCGCTTCCCAGCCCCAGGCCGCGATGGCTGGGCAGGAAGGCGATGTCCATGATGCGCAGGTCCGTCGGCCCCTGGTGCAGGTAGAGCCGGCCGATGGGCACCCCCGCCTCGGTGATGACGGCGAAGGCGGCGCCGGCGTAGTGGGTCTTGTAATGGCGGTCCTGAAGCTCGAACTGCTGGCTGAGGAAGGCCAGCCTCGCGGCCTCCGGCCAGCCGGTGGGTTCCAGCTCCGCCCAGCGGATTGACGCGTAGAGACGCCGGAGGAACTCGCGGTCCTCCGGCGTCTCGATCCGCAGGGCGATTCCCCGTGCCGCCAGGTCCGGCGGCACGGGGGGCAGCGGGGTCGTGGAACCGATGCCGTCGCCGGACATCAGTTCGCGACCGGATAGTTGCCGTTGAGGGCGATGCAGAAACCCAGAGCCAGACAGGGCGAGATGTTGCTGTGCGGCATCGCGATGCCGCTGCTGCCGCCACCCGCGTAGGCCAGGACGTTGGCGAAGGTCACCGACGCCGTCCCGGGCTCGGTCGTCCAGGCGTCGTAGGCCGTGTTTCCCGACCTCGGGACGCTCGGATAGACCGTCGGCGATGGGGTGTTCGTGTAGGTCGCCCCGGTGTTGTTGCTCTGCGCCCCGTGGGTGTGAACCGGCGTCTGCGCGGCCGTCAGCGTGACAGACGTGGTGCCGGAGGTATGGGCCAGCTGATACGTGCCCCAGTTGGGGAACGTCCCCGGATGCATCACCGCCCGGCCGACCAGGTCCGGCAGGGTGAAGTAGGTCCTGTTGTCCGTCGGCCCGTACATTCCGCCGATTATGGAATACAGCGCCTGATACTGGCTCAGGGCAACCTGCTGTCCGTTGCAGTAGGCCCAGTCCACGGGCGGGAAGCTGAAAGCGAACGCCCGGATTTCACCAATGAATTGATCCGACATGATGTCACCTCCACTTCGCGTGACTTAAGGGGAATCCGGGTAAAGGCCCTGCAGCGCAATGATGTAGTTGATGCAGATGGCCGGCATCCGGTTCTCGTGCATCTGCGATCCGCCGGCGCTGGTCACCGCCTGGGGGTTCAACGCCACCAGGGTCGGCGGGTTGGCGGCATAGCTGGTGAAGTTGGACGGCGACGTGGCGAAGGTGACGGTGTTGCCCGGCGCGATGGTGGTGGCGGCGGCGGTGGTGGCGGCGAAGGCGTGCGTGTGCGCCGGCATCTGCGCCTCCGTCACCGTCACCCCCAGGCTGCCGCCGGCCGCACCCACCGGGTAGGCGCTCGCCATGCCGGGCGGGTTGCCGGTCGACGACCCGACGGGCAGGCGCCCCTGCAGGTTGGGCAGCGCGAAATTCGTGGTGCCGTTACCGCCGTACGTCGTGCCGATCAGGGAATACAGCGCCGGATAGTCATTGATCGCCAGAAGCTGGCCGTTGCAGAACTTCCAGTTCATCGGTTCATTCAAACCCGCGAACATGCGGATTTCGCCGACATAGGGCTCCATGGGACGCTCTCCTCAAACAGGGGGCAACTCCCTCCGCGCCTGGCCGGGCGGGGAGTGCGGGAGACAGGATTGGGGACGGGCGATCAGTTCCGCTGCGGGAAATAGCCGTTGGTCACGCAGATGCAGAAGCGCAGCGGCAGATAGGGCTGACGGTTCTCGTGCCCCTGGCTGGACCCGGACGGGGTGATGAAGGACGGGTTCAGCGCCACGGTGGCGGTGCCCGGCGCGGCGTACAGGTTCGGCGCCGCAGGAGCGGTGGCCGCCGCCGCCGCCGGCTTGATTGAGGTCGAGGCCAGCGAATTGGCGACAGCCTGTAGGGTGGCGTTCGTCGGTTCCACATGGAAGGTGTGGTTGTGGCCCATGATCTGCGACAGGCCCAGGGTCACCGTTTCCGAACCGGTCGCGGTGCCGATGTTGATCCCGTTGGGCGCGCCGATCCGGTTCAGATCGGTGGCGCTGTGACCATAATGAACCGGGGTGCGGCCGCGCAGGTCCGGCAGGGCGAAGGTCGTCGTGCCGTTGCCGCCGAAGCGGGTGTAAAGCAAGGCGTACAGCGCCGCGTACTGCTGGATCTGCAGGATCTGCCCTTCGCAGGGCAGCCAGCCCGTGGGTACTTTGTTGGGATACGGAAACAGCCGGATTTCGCCAAGAGTGATTTCACTCATCCCCAATCCTCCCTGATTAGAGTGCCTATCGGGCACGGAGACGACTTTGCCGAGATTTTATTGCACCGTGCACCCGTTTAGAGCAAGCGAGTTCTTCGAGCTCTATGCATGTCCATGCCTTCGCGGCGGCAGGATATGATTTGGCATTTGCTATCAGTGGATCCTTGACGATTCAGAATTATCATGAGCGCCGATCGTCATCCGACTGATGGATCTTATCGTTTTCTATCAGTGTGTTAGGTATTATGGCGGCGGAAAAGAAGCCGGTCGTCCCATCGGCGAGTCGTCGAGATGACCATCATGAATGCTTCCGCCGTGATCGAACTGGATGGCATGACCGCGCGCACTTCATAAGCGAACAAGACGAATCGAAAGAAACCAACCGTTTGCGAACGAATTTCCGAAGTGACTCGCCGCTGCGTTTTGTTGCCGGCGCGGCAGCATTCCGAGACTCATATTGCAGTGTGGAGCGGGAGGATGCCTTCTCCACAAGCCAATCGCGGATGCCCTTGTTCAAAGGGCAAAAAGGCTCTCTAAGATTCCGCTTTCCAAACGATTGCTCTGAGTTTGCGCCTTGCACCGGGACGGATGCACGCGTTAGGTTTCCGCCGGGAGACTGTTTGCAATCGTCATGATGGGGAGAGGAACATGAGCGTCGGCGATGAGGAGCGTGGACGGCAGATGGAAAGCCGACTGATACACGGCCAAGACGTGCGGCCCGTCTGGCAGGCGCCACGGATACAGATCCTGTCGCTGGCCGAGACCCGGAACAGCGGGATCACCACAACCGACTCAAGTACAAATAAGATGTCCAGCTGACAGTTTCTCGTTCAGTCAAAAAGTAGGATCGCGTGCCTTTTTATGCCCCTGCTGTATGGCGTATTGGACCTGGCGGGTGGCGCTTCCTATCCCGTCGATGAGCGCGGAACCGATCGCCCGGTCCCTGGCAGCCGTTCCCAATCCACGCAGGTCCGCCGGTCTGGCCCTTGCCTGTTGGGGCTGACCGGTTCCCCAGATCGCTCCACGGCACAGGCGCGACGGCCCTCGGCCCATGGCGATGGCCGTTACCTGCTGGCTCTCGACGGCTGGCTGGCCGATTCGGACGGGCTGCGCGCCGACCTGGGGCCGGACGCGGAGACGATGCCGGAGTCCGGCCTGATCGCGGCGGCATTGGCGCGCTGGGGTGATGCGGCGCTGGATCGCATGCACGGGCAGTTCGCCATCGCTTGGTGGGACATGGCGGAGCGTCGCCTGCTGCTGGCCTGCGACCGGACGGGCGGGCGGACGCTGTTCTTTCATCGCACGCCGGGCAGGCGGCTGAGCTTCGCCGGGACCGTCGGTATGCTGCAAAGCGATCCCGCCGTCCCACGCGTGGTCGATCCGTTGGCGGTCGCCCGTGCCGGCCTTGGTATCTCCCATGCGGGCGGCCGCACCTGCTTCGTCGGCATCGACCAGCTTCCCGCCGGCCACAAGCTGGTGGCGACTCCGGACTCCATGGCGGTGGAACGCTATTGGCGTCTGGACCCACACCGCCGGGTCCGTTTCCGCCGCGACGAGGAGTATGTGGAGGCGGCGCGCGACCTGCTGGACCGGGTGGTCGCCGACCATCTGCGTGGCGCAGGGCCGGTGGTGGCGATGCTCTCGGGCGGGCTTGATTCGTCCGCCGTCGCCGCCACCGCGGCACGGCTCGCCGCTCCCGAGACGGTGCGGACGCTGACGATGCGACCGGACCCGCAAGCGAGGCGACCTGTCCCTGGGCAGTCCGCCTTCCAGGACGAATGGGATCTGGCGCGCGCCACCGCCGCCCTCCACCCCAACATCCGGGCGGAGGCGACGCCCGCCCGGCTCGATTCGGTCGAGGATCTCCTGCGCACTCACATGCCGCTGACCGGGCGTCCGCCGGTCCATCTGCTGGCCGGTGCGTGGTTTGAAGCGTTGTGGAACCGTGCCCGCGCCATGGGCGCCCATTCCATGCTCGGCGGGCGGGCCGGCAACGCCACCCTGACCGCCACCGCCATCGCGACGCGGGTGCGCCCCGCCACGCTCGCCGACCTGCCCGGCGCACTGGCCGACGGGCTGGCGCGGTTCCGGCGATCCCCCGGCCGCCGCGCGGCGGAGGGGGCGCTGCGCGGACTGGCACCGCCCTGGGCCGGCCCCTGGCTGCGCCGGATGACCGGCCGGCCCCCGGCGTGGCAGGCCATCACCGGGCTGAGCCCCGACGCCGCCGACGGCATCGACGCCGACGGCATATGGCATGACGCGGTGGCGGGCGACGCCGGGGTGCCCTTCCGCCTGCGCTGGCGCCTCGCCTGCATCGAACAGACGTGGCTCGGCAGCAGCCTCTACAGCCCGTTGCGCCTGCGTCGCGGGGTCGAATACCGCGACCCGCTGGGCGATGTGCGGATGGCGGAGTTCTGCCTGGCCCTGCCCCACGACCAGTTCACCCGTGGCCGGCAGGATCGTTTCCTCGCCCGCCGCGTGCTGGCCGACCGGCTGCCGGCCGAGGTGCTGACCGAGACGAGGAGGGGCCGGCAGTTGCCGGAGTGGCATGACTGGATGACCCGGCTCCGGCCCTGGATGGCGGGGGAGTTGGACCGGCTGGACCGCTCCTCCCTGGGACGGGAACTGGTCGACGTGCCGCGCCTGCGCGCGAGCCTGGACAACTGGCCCACCGACGCCGACGCGGCCGAGCCGCGCTATCACGAGATGATGGACGCGCTCGGCGGCGGCGTCGCGCTGGGCGTGTTCCTGCGCTGGGCCGAAGGCGGCAACGACTGACGGGCCAGACCCGCGCGTTGAGCCCGCGCGTTCAGTCCGCGCGTTCAGTCCGTCCGCGCCAGCGGCGTGAAGCCCGGCGCCTGGGCGCCGCCGGTCAGGATCAGGTCGCCCACCGTCAGCCAGGCGTGCGCCTCCAGCCGGTCCGCCGGCTTGGCGACGCCGAGATGCAGCGCGCAGGCGATGTGCCGGCGGCGCAGCATGAACCGGCCCGCCAATGCCCGCACCAGACAGGTGGAGGTCCAGGGCAGGCGCCGCGCCGCGCCCTCGATGGCGGCGGCCACCGCCCGCCCGCCCGCCAGCGTCCGCGCATCGGGCGGCGGCACGGCCGACGGCGGCGTCGCGGCGGCGGTGGCGTCGCGCAGCAGCCGGCGCGGCGGGACCAGCGCCAGCGCGGCCCGCGCGGCGGTCAGCGCCAGCGCCGCCTCCAGCACCATCGCGCGATGCCGGATCCGCGTGCCCGTCACCCTCATGCGGCCATCCTCATGCAGCCGCCCTCATGCAGTCGCCCTCATGCAGTCATCGTCACCATGCCGCGCGCCCGCATCTCCTCCAGCAGGGCGCGCAGGTCGCGTTCGATCACGGCGGGATCGCCCTCGTAGGCTTCGGCCAGGGCGGCGGCCAGGACGGGGACCGTCTGCGGCGTCGCCAGCCGGTTCCAGATGTCGGTGGCGATGGGGTCGAACCCGTAATATTCCCCCCGCTCGCGGTCGAGCAGCACCAGTTCCGCGTCGATGGTGGCGGCCAGCAGGCCCTCGTTGCGAACGATCGTTGCCTCGTCGCGCGTCATCGGGGGAAGTTCCTCTCTGGGTTGCCGGCTGTCGGATCGCCGGATCAAATACAAATCCCCTTGCGGCCGCAATTGGAATCGCGCCACCGGGATCGACGCCAATCTCTTTGTTTTCCGTGTGATTCACGCTTCAAGCGGTTCCGCTTGAAGCGATCACACTCTAGCCGCCGCGCCGGGCGCGGTAATAGGCCAGCAGACGCGGGCACAGCCGCTCCAGCTCGGCATCGACGGCCGGGTCGCGGGGCTTGTCGCGGTGCTTTTCCTCCACCTCGCGGCCACGGCTGTTGCCGAACACCGTCAGCATGGTGTCGCGGATGGCCGGTTCCTGGTCCCACAGGGTGCCCAGCAGATCGTTGTAGCTTCGGGAGAAGCGGTGATACTCCGGCTCGATCGGCCAGCCGAGCCGGGCCATCGCCTCGCCCACCGCCGGATCGCGCGCCACGAAATCCTCGTAATGGACCACCGCGTCGAACCGCTCCCGCTCGGCGAAGAGCTGGTCCAGGATCAGGAACTTCTCCTCCATCAGCCCGGAGTAATGACGGTAATCCTTGGTGCGCAGGCTCTGGTAATTGTCGCGGGGGTCGCGCAGCAGCAGCACGACCTTGTCCGGGCGGAACCGCTCGACATGGACGGCCAGGGGGTAGGCGGTCGTCACCACCACCTTGGCAACGAAGTCGACGGTGGTGGTGGCGCGGGGGGCGGCGAAATTGTTCGCGATGTCGACCAGCGCCACGCAACCCGGCCGCTCCGCCAAGGTGCGGGTGAAGGTGGTGGCACCGCTCGACTGCATGCCGTGGATCAGCAGACGCATGTTCCTGGGGTCTCCGTGGGGTCTCCGGCCGCTGGTGGCTGGTGGTGGTGGAGATCGGCCGAAGTTCCTGTTTGGCGATCCGATCCGGCCGATCATACACGTTACTGTCGCAGGCCGGCGTATGTTCCGCCAGCCCCTACCCCATCGCGGCGGCCAGCAGCCCGTCGCCCGCCATGGCGAACCCGGCCGACTGCGGGCGGACATAGCCGATCGGGTTGGGACGGGACTCGTTGCGGCCGTAGGTGATGAAGTGGATCAGCGCCTTCTGCTGGTCGCTGCCGAAGGCGGCGCTGAGGTCGGGGTTGGCCATCAGATAGGCGAGCGCGTTGAACCGGGTCGGACGCCCCTCCGTCTGGCCGGTGGACTGGTAATAGGCGGTGGCCGCCGCGGTGTCGGTGCCGAAGCGCGCAGCCAGATCCGGGTTGGCGGCCAGATAGCTCAGCGCATCGAAGCCACCGGCGTCGCGCCGCGGCGTGTTGCCGTAGAGCACGACATAGAGCTTCACCTGCTGCTCGCTGCCCGAGAAGACGCTGAGCAGGTCCGGGTTGGCCAGCAGATAGTCGTGGGTGTTGAAGCTGGTGGCGCGGTTTTCCAGACGGCCGAAGCGGATGTAATGCTCCTCCGCCCGTGTGGGATCGTTGCCGAAGCTTGCTGCCAGATCGCGGTTCGCCGCCAGATAGGAAAGCGCGTCGAAACTGCTGCCGCGCCCCTCCCGCTGGCCGTAGGACAGGTAATGCCGGGCCGCCTGGGCGGTGTCGGTGCCGAAGGCGGCGGCCAGATCGGGATTGGCGGCCAGATAGCCCAGGCTGTCGAAGGTGATGCTGCGCCCCTCAAACCGCCCCATGGTCAGGTAGTGGCGGGTCGCCGCCGCCGGATCCAGGCCGAAGGCGGCGGACAGATCCGGGTTCGACACCAGATAGCCGAAGGCGTCGAAGCGGGTGCCGCGCCCTTCCCGCTGCCCAAGGGTCAGGTAATGGCGGGTGGCGGCGACGGTGTCGGTGCCGAAGGCGGCGGCCAGATCGCGGTTCGCCGCCAGATAGGCCAGCGGATCGAAGCTGCCGGTCGAGCGCCCCTCCCGCCGGCCGAAGGTCAGATAATGCTGGGTCGCGGCCTTGCGGTCGTAGCCATAGGCGGCGACCACGTCCGGGTTGGCGGCCAGATAGGCCAGCGGGTCGAAGGACTCGGTTGCCCGCCCTTCCGCTCGGCCGATGCGCAGGTAATGCTCGCGGGCGGCCGTGGCGTCGCTGCCGAAGGCGGCGGCAAGATCGGGATTGGAGGCGAGATAGACCAGCGGATCGAAGCCGGCCATCGTCTCGGCCAGAGGGGTCACCCGCAAGGTCACGGTCTGGCCGCTGACCGCGCCCTGGCTGTCGGTGACGGTGTAGGCGAAGGAGCCCGGCGACGACGGGGTGCCGGATGGCGCCTGATAGGTGAGGCCGGCCAGATCGGCGGTGCCGAGCGTCATCCCGGCGGCGACGGGGGTGCCGTTGGCCAGCCGCAGCGTGCCGGCGGTGGGCAGCCGGGTCAGCGTCACCGTCATGCTGTCGCCTTCGTCCGGATCGCTCGGCCGGTCGATGCCGAGAGCGATGGCCGGTCCGCTTTCCAGCGCGGTCAGGGTCTTGTCACCCTGGACGGTCGGCGGCCGGTTGGCCGGGCGGGAGGAGATGTTGAAGCCGACCCAGCGGCTCCAGGCCACGCCGTTGTAGGCGCGCACCGACAGCTCGTCGAGACTTGTCAGGGAGGAGGCGGAGAAGGTGACGCCGGCGAAGGCGGCGGCACTCAGCGAGACCACGGCGCCGGTGGCTTGAACCACCCCGCCGACCATGATGGAGCCGGCGCCGCTGGTGTTGTCGACCAGCTCATATTGGGTGACGAGGCCGCCGGCCGGATCGGCCGCCGTCACCAGGCTGGCGATGGTGATCGAGGAGCCGATGGAAACCCGACCGGCCTTGGCGGTGACCGCCGGAGGCGTCAGGCTGATCCGGGTATCGGCGAACAGGGCGAATTCGACGTCGGTCAGCGTGTCGGTGCCCTCGCCGCCGCCGGAGATGGTGGCGCCGTCGGCGGTGACGGTGACGGTGTAGGAGGAGCGGCTGCCGTTGAAGACCGCGGTGTCGATGCCGCCGTTGCCCTGCAGCGTGTCGTCACCGGCGCCGCCGGTCAGCGTGTCGTCACCGGCGCCGCCGATCAGCAGGTTGTTGGCGGTGTTGCCGATCAGGATGTCGCTGCCGGCGCCGCCGATGGCGGTCTCGATGGTGACGCCGGCGGCGATCGCCACATTGCCCACCGCCAGCCCGCCCGATCCGTTGGGACCGATGGAGCTGAAGGCGCCGGGAGTGAGGTCGATGGTGACGGCGGACGCCTGCCCGCCGGCGTCGATGCTGTCGGTGCCGCCGGCATCCCAGATCGCCTGGGAAAAGGGCGTGGTGTTGCTGCCGAAGACATAGCGGTCGTCGCCGATGCGGGTGCCGGTGTTGGCGCCGTACAGGTACTGGGCCGCCGCGATGTCGTACAGCGCCGGCCCCGTCGCCAGCCCGTTCAGGCCCAGGCTGGGGTGCTGGTTGTAGGACATGAGCGTGTAGCGGTAATTGTCCTCGGTCGAGGACAGGTAGGGCGGCTCGCCCCCGCCGCCGGTGGCGTTGTAGTTGCCGGGATGCTTCAGCCCGATGGCGTGCCCGATCTCGTGCAGGATGGTCAGGTAGCCGTAGGTTCCCGGCGTCGGGCTGACGTTGGTCGAGGCGGTGTTGGCGAGGTAGATGTCGCCGCCGCCGTCATAGAGCGACCCGGTCGGGTAATAGGCGTAGGCGGCGCTGGAGCTTTGCCGGTTGGTGCCGATGCGGATCGACCCGCCCTGCCCGCTGTTGGCGCTGTCGGAGGTCTCGACGAAGTAGATGTTGGCGACCGAACTCCAGGCGGCGAAGGCCTGCCGCACCGCGTCGCGCTGCGTTGCGGACAGCGGCGCGAATCCGGTGGTGTCCGAGGTGGAGGCGTAGGACGGCGCCTGCTCCATGAAGCTGTAGGTGACCGTCGCCCCGCTGCCGACCCCGCCGCTGCCCCAGCGCGGCGTCCCCGTCGCCAGCAGGGCCTGGACGGTGGACGAAGCGGCGCCCTGCGGCAGCGCGCCTTGCGGGTCCGGACTTGCGGCGATGGGGGCGGCACTCCAGGCGGCGGCACTGCACAGCAGGCAGGAACAGGCGGGCACGGCACCGGCCGAAGCGTCTGACAGGTCTGGGAGAATGGTGGTCATGGCCGCAAGGGAATCCGCGCCGCGGGCTGCGGCTCCGCCACTCTACAACCTTTCATCCCCCAACCGAAAGGGGAGGGGAACCCGGACCTTTTTTCTCCACCGGCCAATGAACCGCGGGCAACGGACTGCGGTTCCTCCCGCTCACCCCTTCTGCGCGATCAGTTCCTCGAACACCGCCTCGATGCGGTCGACGGAGCGGCCGACGGTGAAGTCGCGGGCGCGGTCGCGGCCGGACAGGGCCATGCGCAGCCAGGCGGCGCGGTCCCTGACCAGGCTGCGCAGGCGATCGGCGAGCGCCTCGTGGTCCTCAGCCTTGAACAGCAGGCCGTCGATGCCGTCGCGCAGCACCTCGCCGCTGCCGCCGGTGCCGCTGCCGATCACGGTCAGGCCGGCGGCCATCGCCTCCACCTGCGAGATGCCGAAGGGCTCCTGGAAGACGCTGGGGAAGACCAGCACGTTGCAGCGGGCGAACAGGTCGGACAGGCCCCGGCGGTCGAGGAAGCCGGTGAAGCGCACCTTGCCGGCCATGCCGTTGCGCTCCACGAAGTCGCGGCAGCGGGCCGAAAGGTCGGCGTCCGGCGCCTCCCCGGCGAAGGTGCAGTCGAAGTCGATGCCCTCGCGATGGAGAATCCCCAGCGCGTTGACCAGCGTCTGCGGCCCCTTGTAGTTGACGAACAGGCTGGCGAAGGCGATGCGCAGCCGGTCGGTCGAGGGCATCACCGCGCGGTGGAAGTAATCGACGCGGGCGCCGGGATGGATCACCGTGGCGGGCAGGCCATAGCCCCCGGCCGCCAGCCGCTCCGCCACCCAGCCGCTGGCAGGCCCGGCGCGGTAGAGCGGAGAGCGGGGTGCCGCCTCCGGCGCGTAGCCGGGATGCTGGTTGCCCAGGCAATGCAGCACCGGCACGCCCATCTGCCGGGTCAGCGGGTCGAGGAACTCGGTCGCCAACATATCGAGGTTGCCGACCAGACAGGCGTCGGCACGGAAGTCGCGGGCGGTCTCCAGCACGCGGCGGATGTTGGCGCGGATCAGGGCGGCACAATGGGCCGGGTCGTCGTGGGTGAAGGCGCGCCCGCCCTTCCAAGTGCCGTAGAGGGTCAGCGAACGGTCGACATGCGCCTCGATGTCCTCGGTCCCGGCGATGCCCGGCCGGGTCAGGTCGGGCACATCGGCGGTCAGCACCTTCACCGCATGGCCACGGCGGATCAGCTCGGCCGAGAATTCCCACAGCTTGCGGCCGTAGCCGCCGAACTCCTGCGGCGGGAACAGGTTGGTGACCACCAGGATGCGGCGGGGCCGCCCGGTCGAGGGAACCGCCGCCTGCCGGAACAGCGCATGGTAGCGCTCCAGCCCCGGATGGCCGCCGGCCGAAGCGGCAAGCGCGGCCTCGTCGAGGTCCGGGGCCGGATCGGCCGGGCCGGCAAGCCGGGCGGCACGGCGGGCCTCGCCGAGATAGATGGCGGCCTCCACCGGACGCCCACCCGCCGCGCACAGGCGGGCCAGCCCGGCGAGCGCATCCGGCTGCTGGCGGTCCAGCCCGACGGCGCGCAGCAGGAACCGCTCCGTCAGGGAATTCTCGCCGAAGCGGGCGGCCAGCCGGGCGACGCCGATGAACTGTTCGGCGGTCCGCAGCATCGGCTCCAGCCCCGCGAGGCGGGCGCGCCGCAGATCCGGCGCCAGGACCGGGTCGGACAGCGAGCGGCCGGCATAGCGCAGAGCGTCGGCGCACTGGAACAGGATGCCGCCGGGTTCGGTCGGCACGAAACCCCAGCCGGCCAGATGGGCGGCAGCCGCGGCATGGTCGCGCGACGACAGGGTGGGACAGAGGACGGAGGCGCCGGGCAGCCGGGCCATCCGGCGGTCGGTCTCCGCCCGGTCGGGCCAGGGCAGCAGCGTCACCGCGTCGTCCCGCACCCGGTCGGCGGACGGCGGCAGCGGCAGGGCAACCGGTTCGGAACCCGCGTCCGGATCCGCGAAGACCACACGGGGCAGGTCGCGGGCCATGGTCCGCAGGTCGGCGGCAAAGCCGCCTCCAGTTCCGTCCTGCCCGTCTGCGTGGATGGTCAGCCGCGACGCCGTCAGCTGGAGCTTCTGCAGCGCCTCATAGGCGGCGAGGCGGCGGCGGAAGCCGATGCTCCGGGCCGGCAGCGGCGCCAGCCCGCGCCGCTCCCCGCGGACCTCCAGCGCCGGATCGACACGGTCGTCGAACACGGCGGCGAAGAACTGGGCGCGCTTGACCTGCGGGCTGTGGAATTCCAGCAGATGCGCTTGGCCTGCCCGGCGGATCGCCATCGCCTCGTCCGGGTGGTCGAGATAATGGCGCGCCAGCTCCACCAGCTCGTCGGGCGAGCGGTAGGTCGCGAGATGGCGGCCGGGGGTGAAGCAGCGCTCCAGCCCGGCGTCCCGCGACAGCGCGTCGGTGATGAGGAAGCCGCCGGCGCCCAGCGCCTCGAAGACGCGCAGGTTGAGGTCGCCGTTCAGCGAGACGTTCAGCGTAACCTGCGAGGCGGCATAGACGTCGGCCGCCCTCTCCGGGTCTGCCCGCATGCCCAGCAGCGGCAACCCGGCCGCGCTCAACCGCTCCAGCACATGGCGGCGCCAGGGGTGAAAAGCGCCGATCTGCCCGACGAAGGTAAGCGGGCGGTCGGGGGCCGGGGGAATGTCGCGCCGGCGCAACGCGTAATCCACCGCCGGGATCCAATAGACCCGCTCGAACCCTGCCTCCAGGAAGAGATGGGCGTGCTGGCGGGTGTGGTCGAGCATCACCGCGTCGAAGTCCTCCATCGCGCCATAGGCCAGCAGGGTGCGCAAGGGGCCAGCGAAGTGATGGGTGTCGCCGACCAGCAGCACCTTGGTGCCCGGCAGCCGGTCCAGCCCGCGGGGAAGGTTGCGCCGGGTGGCGTCGGCCTTCACCACGATCAGGTCCGGACGCTGGTGCGCCGGCAGCCGGGCGACGACGGCCGTCAGATCATATTCGCCGGGCGGGGTGTTCAGCGAGGCGAAGCCGTCGCCCGTCTCCACCGTCGGACAATCGGGCCCGCAGAACACCTCCCGTTCCGAGAACAGCGGCCGGCGGTAATAGTCGGGCGGGGCCAGGCAGCAGAAGAGCGTGACCGGGTCCGGCAGGCGGAGGCTCGGGTCGGAGGTGGCGGCGGCAGGGGCGGAGGCGGTCACAGCGCGTCCAACTCCCGCAGCAGGGCGATCAGCCGGCGGGTCGCGGCCTGCCAGCTGAAATGCTCCAGCAGATGAGCCTGCGCCGACCGGCGGGTGCCGGCGGGGTCGTCGATGACCGCGCGCAGCAGCCGGGAAGCCTCGCCCTCGTCGGGACTCCACCAGTCCTGACCGGCATAGGCGCCGATGCCGGGAGTGACGGCGCTGGGGATCATGTGCGCCACCCGCCCGTCCAGATAGGCATGGTAGGCGCTGTGGTCGGGCGCCAGCAGGGTCAGCCCCATCGCCCCGGCCTGGGCCATCGGCAGGTCCCAGCCCTCGCCGTGCGACATGCTCCAGTAATGGGTCGAGGCGGCGTGGAGCGACATCATCTCCGCGTCCGACAGCTTGCCTTCGACCAGGAAGACCGGCGCCGCCTGCTCCAATGCCCGGCCGGTCTGCGCCGACACCCGGGCCAGCAGGTCACGCATGCCGCCGGACACCCCGCCGGCCTTGCCGACCTTCAGCAGCAGGGCCGCCCGGTCCTCCGTCCGCGTCGTGCGCAGCCAGACCCGCAGCAGCCCGTCCAGGTTCTTGCGGTCGTTGAAGTCGGAGACGTTCAGGACGCGCACCGGGTAATCGGCCAGCCGGCGGCCCAGGCTGTCGACGATGAAGGCGGGGGAGACGCCCGCGGCGTCCACCGTCTCCACCCCGGCGGGGCAGATGTGGACGCGCTCCTCCGGGTGGCCGGCGCGCAGCCAGGCCGTGCGGGAGGAGTCGGTGGCGACGACCACATGGTCGTGGCGCCGGCTGAGGCCCGCCCACAGATCCGGGATGTCGACCGCCTCGAACATGCTGAAATTGACGGTTTTCAGCCCCGGGATGCTCTCCACCGCCGGCGGGGTGGTGACGGTCAGCACCGCCTTGGCCCGCACCGGCCGGTCGAGCGAAAGCAGAAGCGGATCGATCTGGTCGTCCGGCAGGTTGTCGGCGTCGCCATAGTTCAGGTCGACCAGCCGGACGCGGACCCCGGCCGCCACCAGTTCCTGGACGAAGCGGCGGACGGCATAGGCATAGCCGCTGCTGTCGCGGAACACCCCGCGCACCACCAGCCCCGGCGGCAGGGAGGAGTCCGCGGCGTCGTCGCGGATCGCGCGGGCGGTGGCACAGCGTTCCAGGGCGCAGCGCAGCCGGGGAACGGGCACGCCGCCGCCGGTTTCCAGTGCGGCGGAGCGGCGCAGCAGCCGTTCGGCCTCGTCGATCCGCCCGCAGGAGAGCGCCTCCATCCCCAGACGCGACAGCGTCATGGCGCAGGCCGGATCCACCTCCAGCTTGCGGCGGAAATGGGCCATGGCCGCCTCCAGCCGGCCCATCTGCATCAGGGTGCCGGCCTGGTTGAACAGCGCGCCGGAATGGGCCGGGACCAGCCGCAGGGCACGGGCCACCAGCGCCACCCCGCGCGAAGGGGCGGGGCGGCGGCTCAGCAGTCCAAGCAGATGGAGAGCATCAGCCTGGGCCGGGTCGACCGCCAGGATGCTGCGGTAGAGCGTCACCGCCCGGTCGGTCTCGCCGGCCTGGTGCAGGCCGACGGCCCGGGTCAGGGTGTCGTGGATCGAGATCATGGCGCGGGTGCTGTTCCGGAACCGGAGAATGGACGGACGGGCGGCGGATCGGGCATCCGGATCGGAGGAGCCGGAAGGCGGAGGAAGATCGGTGAAATCGCCGGGGCTTGCAACAAGGCAGCTTGACCCTCCGGCTGATGCGGGTGCAAGTCAGGGCAACCGCA
This sequence comes from Azospirillum sp. TSO5, assembly GCF_003116065.1. Lineage (NCBI taxonomy): Bacteria > Pseudomonadati > Pseudomonadota > Alphaproteobacteria > Rhodospirillales > Azospirillaceae > Azospirillum > Azospirillum sp. TSO5. The sequence goes on from NZ_LGQY01000019.1 coordinate 111,684, forward strand.
CCCCTCCTTTCCGGGTACCCTTTTATGGCTGGCTCCGCCGAAATCGCCGCCCCCATCCAGATCGAAGCCCTGCCTGGACAGCGGATGGCGGTACCCGATGCCGTCCAGCAGGCGCTCACCTATTGCAATTCGGGTTGGCTCGACATCAGCACCATGATCTGCGAGCGCATCCTGGCCGCCGATCCCGGCAATGCCCACGCCCTGCTGATCCAGGGCATAGCGGCCTGCAAGAACCGCGAGCCGGCGAGAGCCGTGCCGATCCTGGCGGAGGCGCTGCGCCGCGATCCGGGTTCGGTCGACACGCTCTATCATCTGGGGCAGGCATTGTTGCTGTGCGGGCATGTCGACCGGGCGGAAGTGGCCTTCGACTGCGCCATCCAGGCGCGCTCCGACTATGCCGAGGCGATGGCCGCTCTGGCCGAAGTGCGCCGGGCCAGGGGCGACGCCGACGGCGCCTATGAACTGCTGCAGCGCTCGGTCGCATTGAAGGGCAACTATTCACCCTCCTACATCGCCTATTCGCTGATGCGCTTCGACCGCTCGCTGCCGCCGGCGGAGGCGGGAGGATGGAACCGGCGGCGCGAGGCCCGGCGCGACCGCCCCTGCCTGACCATGGCCTCGCTCGGCTCCTATGGACGCTTCGCCCAGACGGTGAACGAGTATGTCGCCGTCCGCCTCTATGCCGAGAAATACGGGATGGAGTTCTTGACCCCCGACTGGGTCGGGCATGCCTTCTTCTCGCTCGACGATCCGCGACTGGACCCGTCGGTGCTGCCGGAATTCCAGGGCTGGCTGCAGCAGCGCAAGGATTTCGCCCGCGGCTTCGATGGGCGGGTGGCCGATCACTTCCGCGACCGCGACCTGTTCCTGGGCGGCTCTCCGGTCAACCCGATGCTGAAGGAGCGGCGGACCGACATCCTGTCCTGGCTGACCCCGCGCCCCTGCTGGAACCGTTTCCTGGAACCGCCGGTGGAGGCTCTGCGCCGCCGCGGCCGCACGCTGGTCGCCGTGCACATCCGCCAGACCGACTGGTGGAACCAGGATTACACGCCGCTGTCGCTCTATCTGGACTGGCTGGACGGGCTGTGGCCGACGCTGGAGGACCCGGTGCTGTTCGTCGCCACCGACGAGCCGAGCGTGGTTCCCGAATTCGCCCGCTTCAACCCGACCACCCCGGCCGACTTCCCGGTCCGCTGGGAGGGGCTGGAGTATCTGCAGGATTTCCACGTGATGACGCGGGCCGACATCCTGGCGATCAGCACGGGGGCCTTCGCCGCCACCGCCGCCGCGTTGAACCCCTCCCCCCGCCTGCTGCTCCACCCCGCGGAGGGCAACCGCGGGCTGGTGCCGTTCGAGGTGTGGCGGTAGGGAGATAAAGCGTCGCTTCTCAGTCCGCCGTTTCCGGCGGCTTGGCGGTCTCGTTGCCCGTCCCTCGCATCGGGTTGCGCATCGGGTTCTTGGGATCGAACAGGCCAAGGCGCTGAAGCGTCTGGGCGAAGCCTTCGGTCAGCATGGTGATACGGTCGCTGATCTCGGCGATCTCGCGGGCGGAGATGACCGGGGCATCGGCGAGGATGCGGCCGTGGGCGCGGTAGTTCAGGCGGATGGCGACGTCGTCGGTCTCGCCCTGGATCCAGGAACCATGCAGGATCTTGTTGCGCTCCCGCCCCAATTCCAGGGCCTCGTCGCAGCGGGCGATCAGGGCCTTCGCCTCATCCGGGGGAAGGCGCAGGCCGGCGATGGCCTTCAGCGCGTCGAAGCGGGCCTTGACCTGCATGTTGGAGGCGATGGGCAGGAAGTCGGTGTGGTCGGTGCCGAGCAGCCGGGAGATGCACAGCGACACCATGTCCTCGAGCTGAGCCCAGGACACGGCGATCATGCCGATCGCACAGTACATCTTCACGCTGAGGGGGCCCAGCCGGACCGTCCGCGTCGTCATTGACCACCCTTGGCATCCTCTCGCCCCACCGCTGGAGCGTGGGACCGAAAATAAGCTTTGCGAGCGGTGTAGGAAAGCCGTCATTGCGCGGCTGGCAGTTGACAGCCCCCTATATTCCATAGGATGCACTGGCCGCTGCACACGCAGGGCACGGACCATCTCCGCACCCGCTCCGTCACTGCACCCCCATATACTGCCGACGCGCACCACCGGTCACGCAAAGGTATCTCGCCCATGGACGACTCCCAGGTCACCTCCGCCCCCTCGCTGCACGGCTGCCTCACCGCCGCCATCGACGTCCTGCAGCGCACCATGGACATCCTGGATCCAGCCCGGGTCGAGGCGGCGGTCGCGGCGGTCACCACGGCGCTGGGCAGCAACAAGGCCCTGTTGGTCTGCGGCAACGGCGGTTCGGCGTCCGATGCCCAGCACATCACCGGCGAACTGGTCGGCCGCTTCCTGAAGGAGCGGCGCGGGCTGAAGGCGATCTGCCTCAGCTCCAACGCGGCTGTCCTGACCGCCTGGAGCAACGATTACTCCTATGACAGCGTCTTTGCCCGCCAGACCGAGGCCTATGGCGAGCCGGGCGGCGTCCTGCTGGGCATCTCCACCAGCGGCAATTCGCGCAACGTCATCGCCGCCTTCGAGGTGGCCAAACGGCTGGGCATGACCACCATCGCCATGACCGGCGAGGGTGGCGGCAAGCTGGCCGGCATGAGCGACATCCTGCTCGACGTGCCGTCGCGCTCCACCCCGCTGATCCAGCAGGTCCACATCTGCCTCTATCATTACCTGTGCGAGCAGGTCGAAGCCCGGCTGGCCTGAACACGTCCATGGACTCGTCCACTCTGGATGCGCTGAAGCGCCGCGCGCTGGAGTCCTTCGGCGCCGGGCGGCTGGAGGAGGCTGCGGCTCTCTACCGCGACCTGCTGGCACAGGACGGCACGGCCGCCGACCTGTGGAACAACCTGGGCGTCATCCTGTCCGAACTGAAGCGTCCGGCCGAGGCGGCGGCGGCGCTGCGTGCCGCCCTGGTGCTGCGGCCGGACTACGACAAGCCCTGGGTCGGGCTGGGCAGCGCCGCCTTCGGCGACCGGCTGGACGAGGCGGTGCGCTGCTGGACGCGGGCGATCCAGTTGGAGCCACGGCAGGGCGCCGGGCTGTGGTTCAACCTGGGCGTGACCCGGCAGATGCGGGGCGAGGCCGCCGAGGCCGCCGCCGTCTTCGACCGGGCCGAGGCGCTGAAGCCCGACGACCCGCGTGTCGCCAGCCAGCGGCTGCTGTGCCTCAACTATCTCGACCTGTCCGGCGAGCGCCTGCTGGCCGAGCACCGGCGCTTCGACGAGCGGTTCGGTGACGGGATCGGCCGAGCCCACCTGCCCGCCGTCCCGCACGCCAACCCGCCCGATCCGGAAAAGCGGCTGCGCATCGGCTATCTGTCGGTCGAGTTCCGCGAGCATCTGGGCGCCTATTTCCTGACGCCCCTGTTCGAGGCGGCCGACCGCGGCCGCTTCGAGATCGTCTGCTATTCGATCCTGCCGGACAGCCACGCCGACGCCTACACCGCCCGTTTCAAGGCGCAGGCCGACGGCTGGCGCAATGTCGGCCATCTGGACGATGAGGCGTTGGCGGCACAGATCCGCGCCGACGGCATCGACATCCTGGTCGATCTCGCCGGCCATTCCGGGCTGAACCGGCTGCCGATGCTGGCCCGCCGCCCGGCGCCTGTGCAGGTGACGTGGCTGGGTTATCCCAATGGCACCGGCATGGCGTCGGTCGGCTATCGCATCGTCGATGCGATCAGCGACCCGATCGGCCCCACCGACGCCCATGCGGTGGAAACGCTGGTCCGGCTGCCCGCCCCCTTCCTGTGTTTCCGGCCGCCGGCCGCCGCCCCGCCGGTGGTGCCGCTGCCGGCGGGTGCCACCGGGGCCGTCACCTTCGGGTCCTTCAACAAGCTGTCGAAGATCACCGACGGCACCGTGGCGCTGTGGGCCGAGGTGCTGCGGCGGGTGCCGGACTCCCGTCTGCTGCTGAAGGACCGGCCGCTGTCCGACCCCGGCACCGCCGCCATGGTGCGGGCGCGCTTCGCCGCCGCCGGCATCGACCCGGCGCGGCTCGACCTCGTCGGCTTCATCAAGGACGCCGCCGGGCATTTGGCCGCCTACAACCGCATCGACATCGCGCTGGACCCGCATCCTTACAACGGCACCATCACCACCTGCGACACGCTGTGGATGGGGGCGCCGCTGGTGACGCTGGCGGGCGGGCGGCACGCCGCCCGCGTCGGCGCCAGCCTGATGACCGCCATCGGCCTGCCGGAACTGGTCGCCGCCACCCCCGACCGCTACGCCGCCATCGCGGCGGAACTGGCCGGCGACCTGACCCGGCTGATGCGGCTGCGCATGGGCATGCGCGAGCGGGTGCGGGCGTCGGTGCTCTGCGACGAGAGGCGCTTCATGCGCAACCTGGAAACCGCCTACCGGCTGATGTGGCGGCGCTGGTGCGGAGAGGCCGGTACGGCTTGATCTGCGCCGGGTGTGGAGCGGGCATGGCTCTTTCACGGTGGCGCCGATATAATCAGGGGCTTTCCGGCGGCCGCCCCGGCCAACTGGTGACCGCCTTTCGACAAAGGCCGACGATGTCGTTGCGAACCGATGCCTGACCCTATCCGTACCCGGGACGACCGCGAGCCGCCGGCAGATCCGTCCCCGGGGGGTCTGCCGGGCGTGCATCTGCCGATTTCACATCTCATCGACGGTCTGGCCGAACGGGCGGAAACGGTCGCCACGCTGCGGAGCCGAATCGACGCGCTGATGCGGGAGAAGGAGCGGGCGGATCACGCCGCCGCGCTCAAGGATGCGGCCATCGCCACGCTGACCCGCGACCTGACCCTGCTGCGGATCGTCGAGCAGCGGCTGCACCAACGGCTCGCCAGCCAGGAGACCCGGTTCCGGAGCCTCTACGACGCGCTCGCCAGGGATGAAAATGCCGCCGGTCCCGGACAATCGCCCCAGCAGTCCACCACCCTGCCCCCTACCCTGTCCGCAGACCTGTCGGCAATTGCGGCCTCTGCGCTGTTCGACGCCGCCTATTATGCCGCCCGCTGCCCTGAAGTGGCGGAGCGCGCCATCCCGCCCCTGCTCCATTACCTGACGGAGGGGGCTGCCGCGGGGATCGACCCGCACCCGCTGTTCGACACCCTCCATTACCGTGCCCGGCAACGCGCTTCGCCAAGCCCCGATCTTCGGGCGGCGGGGGACAATCCCCTCCTCCATTATCTGCGCATCGGCGCCGCCGCCGGTCTCGATCCCCACCCGCTGTTCGATACCGCCCATTACACCGCGGTGGCGGCCGTCGGCGGATCGGTGGGCGAAGCGGCGGCCATCGGAGCCGATCCGCTCAGCCATTTCCTGCGCCACGGCGCGTCGCGGGGATACAGCCCGCACCCGCTGTTCGACATTGCCTTCTATCAGGGCGCGCATCCCGATGTGGCGGCGTCCGGCCTGAACCCCCTGATCCATTACATATGGTACGGCGTCGCGCAGGGATACGATCCCCACCCGCTGTTCGACACCGTGTTCTACGTCATCAGCCATCCTGACAGCGTCCGGGCGGGGGATACCCCGCTGGCCCATTACCTGCGGCACGCCACGGTGCCCGGCCACGATCCCAACCCGCTGTTCGACACCGCCTTCTATCTGGAACGCCACCCGGAGGCGGCAGCGGCCGACATCAATCCGCTGGTCCATTACCTGCGGCATGCGACGATCCCCGGCCACGATCCCAACCCGCTGTTCGACACCGCCTTCTATCTGGAGCGCCACCCGGAGGTGGCGGCGGCGGGCATCAACCCGCTGGCCCATTACCTGCGGCACGGCGCGGCGGCGGGCTGCGACCCAAATCCGCTGTTCAGCATCGCCTTCTACACCGGTCGCTACCCCGACGCCGTCGCGACGGGTCTGGACCCGCTGGGCCATTACCTGCATTGCGGCGCGGCGTCCGGCCACGACCCCCACCCGCTGTTCAGCACGGCCTTCTATCTGGAGCATCAGCCCGACGCGATGCCGCCGAAGGCCAATCCGCTGGCCCATTACCTGCGGCATGCGACGATCCCCGGCCACGACCCCAGCCCGCTGTTCGACACCGCCTTCTATCTGGAGCGCCACCCGGAGGCTGCGCGCGGCAGCCCGCTGCTGCATTACCTGCGGCATGCGGCGATTCCCGGCCATGATCCCAATCCGCTGTTCGACACCGCCTTCTATCTGCAACGCTATCCGGATGTGGCGGCGGCGGGCATCAATCCGCTGGTCCACTACCTCCAGCACGGCGCGGCAGAGGGACGCCTTCCGGGGCCGCGGTTCGACGCCGGCTTCTATCTCGACCGCCACCGCGACGTGGGGGCGGCGGGCATCAACCCGCTGGTCCATTATCTGTGGCGGGGCCGGCGGGAACATCGCGCACCGGCTCCCGCCGTCTGGCCCCGCAAGGCCGACCCCGCCCCTCTTCCCTCCGTCACCTCC